>CALEPD010000117.1 GCA_937910265.1 uncultured Bacteroidales bacterium | reverse complement strand
GTTCACCATCTTCCATGACTGCAACACAAGAGTTTGTTGTTCCCAAGTCAATACCAATAATTTTTCCCATTTCTTCTTCTCCTATACAAAAAACTCTTATCCAAGTGAGTTTTTATAATTTCATTAGTTTTGCACGGCTCATTCTCATAATAAAGATACGGTGAAAGAAAATATCTCTGACAGAAAACAAACAAAATCAGAACCGGAATAATGGCACTGGTGGCAGCAGCCATGTTCAGATCGTAACGCTGCAGATCGTCCAGCATGTACCAGCGGATGACCTGAGAAATGGTGTACAGATTCTTCTTCGCAAGGAAGATCAGGGGGGTCATATACTCGTTCCAGCAGGAGATAAAGCTCAGCATGGCAAGAGAGATCAGAGCGGATTTCGTCAGCGGCATCATGATCTGCGCAAAGATCTGAGGATGGCTGGCACCGTCGATCTTGGCTGCTTCCATCAGATCATCCGGCAGACCCATGTAGAACTGGCGGAGCATAAAGATAGCGCTGGCGTTGAAAAAGTGGGGCAAAATGACTGACCAGAGATTGTTGTACAGACCGATAGTCTTAAACAGCATAAAGCGGGGAACAATGGTGACTTCCGTGGGCATCATCATGGTGCAAAGGAACATACCGAACACGATACCCTTGCCCTTAAAACGGATTTTGGCGAATGCATAAGCCGCCAGAGAAGCAATGGTAAGCTGTACCACCGTACTGATGAGGGTGATAAAAGCAGTATTGCTAAAAGCGTTCAGCATACTGACTTCCGGATCCGTCCAGACCATTACATAGTTCTTCCATTGGAATTCTTCCGGCAGCCACTGCCAATTGGGAGAGAACACTTCTCTTGTCTGTTTCAGGGAAGAGGTGACCATCCATACCAGAGGCAGGATAAACGCAATTGCGATCAAGAGAATAACTACTGTCTTGATAATTTTTGTAAGCTCTCTTTGTTTACGCATATTCGAATCCCTCCTCTCTTAATAATGGACCCACTTTTTCTGACCCCAGAACTGAATAGCCGTAATGATCAGAATGATTGCCAGCAGTACGACAGACTGGGCAGATGCGTAGCCGTGTTCATATTGACTGAACGCAGAGGAATAGATTTCCTGCACGATGGAAGTGTTCGACGTAATGGACGAACCCATTGTAAAGACATTGACGGAACTGAAGATCTTGAACACCGCGATCATACGGACAATAATCAGATAGAAGGTGGTGGGCGAGATCAGCGGTACCGTAATTTTCATGAACTGCGTAAAGGTGCTGGCGCCATCAATCGTAGCAGCCTCATACAACGATCTGGGCACGTTCTCTATGGCAGCCATATAAATAATCAAGATGTAACCAAGAGATGACCATATAGACAGCAGGATAATCGGTATTTTCGAAACAGCTGGGTCTACAGACCACTTGATTGCTTCTGATGTGAGATTCAAAGATAACAGAACACTGTTGATGAGGCCGTCTTCACGGAACAGGAACTTAAAAACGGCGCCCAATGCAACAATAGAAGAAATGTAGGGAATGAAGAAAGCAAGACGAAGCAGTTTTTTGCAATAAATGTTTCCGTGCATGACATATGCCAGAGCCAAACCGATAACAATGGATGCCGGCACGGTTGCAACGGTATAAATCGCGGTGTTGATAATGGACTGGATAAAACGGCGATCCTTGGCCATATCCACAAAGTTTTCAAAACCGCAGAACTTCATGTACTTTGCCAAATGTGCCAGTTTTTTGACTTTCAGGAAATTGAAATCAAAGAACGACAGAATCAGCGTCAGGAAGAAGGGGAAGGCATTGCCTTCCCCTCGCTTACGCATTTTCCTGCCTTAGTCAGCCTTGGCAGCCAGAACCTGACGGCCATTGTAGTTGCCGCAAGCCTTGCAAGCTCTATGAGGCATGACGGGCTCGCCACACTTGGAGCAAACCGCCACGCTGGGAGCAGCCAGCTTCCAGTTGGAGCCACGGCGCTTATCGCGGCGGGCCTTGGACACTTTACACTTAGGAACAGCCATGGATGACACCTCCTTGGTCAATCTGCTTTAACAGCATTCATTCTTGAGATTACTTATCGAGAAGCTGCCGTAAAGCAGCAAAACGGGGATCGAGCTCCTTCTGGCAACTGCAAGCTTCCACGTTCAGGTTCTTACCGCATCTGCAGCAGATACCCTTACAATCCGGCTTGCACAGCAGCTTGGAGTCCATATTCAGCACGAAAACCGTGCGGATAATGTCGTCCAAATCGGCGCTGTCTCCCTCCAGAGGGAATACCCATTCATCTTCGTTTTCTTCGTTGGCCATTTCCGTTACCAGAACCACATCAATGGGAATTTCCACATCCCGTTGAAAGTCCCCGGCGCAGCGGTCGCAAACGCCATGGATGGTGGTGGTGATATCACCCGTCATCATCAGAACGCCTGCGGTATTGCGCACAGTGCCTTCAGCCACAACAGGCTCGGTCACCGGATAACTGATGCCGTAACAAAGATCACTCAGGTCGACACTGGTGGAAAAGGAAACCGATGCGCCGGGACTGTCGATGATCTTAGAAAGCCCTAACAGCATACTATTCCTCCTTATTCACAGTCGTGCCTACATATTATATAGGCTTTTATCTCATTTGTCAAACATTATTTTTACTTTTATTTGGGTTTTTTCAGAAAAATATTCTGCAAGAATCTATCACAATGAATGACAGTATATTATTCTTCACTATCTTCTTCGTCGTACTCGTCATATTCGTCGTCGAGAGGTGTGCCTCCCTCCATTTTGAGCAAGAAATTCTGCACTTCGGAGCGACTGCTGCCGACACGGTAAGAGAAGGTGCCAACACCGCCTTTGCCAGAGACCATACGTTTTTCCTGAGGAATCTGCTTGATCATATCGACAAATTCGCCCACGCTGGAATAGACGGTCATGCGCTGTGTGGTAAACTCGAAATTGAAGTAATACCAGTGGTCGGAAGCGGCCTGGATGTACAGTGTGAGGTATGTTTCGGTACCACGTTTGTAGACCTGTGCCTTGACGCGGACATTGAGATGGATTTGGTTTTTGCCCACGCTTGCCAAGGCTGCCACGCCGTTGGTGTAGTAACCAAGCGCTGGGGAGTACTTCCACTGGAGGTCCTCGAAGAGGATGGAGGACTCGAACTGTTCAGGATTCTTGTCGTACTGGTTGGTGGCCACATAGGATGAGTAAGCCTCGTTGCCTGCCAGTTCGCCCATGTAATAGATCATGGTGCGGCGCAGCACCTCGTTGTCGGGATTAGAGGGTGAGAGGCGCAAGTCGTCGGCTATGTTGCGTGCCATTGCATCGAGAACACCTGCGTCCATGGGGAAGGTGAAGCCGAAGACAGTGTTGAGGTGGCATGCGTTAACATCTTTGGGGTCGACCTTTGCGGTACCATGGATAAACATGTTGGTTACACCGTTCTTCGCACCGAAGGAGATGGGGCCTTCGCCTTCGACGGTGCAGCTGCGGGTGTTCAATATCAAGTTGCGGCCAACCACGTTGTCGAAGTCGTTGAGCTTATGCTCGGAGGCGATGATGTAGCGCTGTTGGCTGTTGTCGTAGGTGAGCATGCCGAAGGATGAGAGCAGTTGGTTGTCGGCTGGGCGATCGGCAGTGAGGAATGCGGGATAGGGAGACATGGTGCTCTTGTTGAACAGTATGGATGCGGTGATGGGCTGGCCCTTCCAGTCGGTGGGCAGCTCGGGCACCATGATACGGATGTTCTTGGGATCGAGGTAATCGGCATAGGCAAGGAGACCGAGTTCGGTGCCTGCCACGCAGTTGTGGAGCAAGCGTACGCCGCCGTCGAAGTGGTAGAATTCCTTGTCGGCCTCGACGCGGACCTTACCGGCAAAGCCGAAGGCGCTGTTGAGGGTGAAGTTGGCGCTGTCGGAGATGAAGCCATTGCCGACAGTGACACCGGCGTTGTTGGGCTCGATTTCGGACAAGAAGATTTTCTGACTCTTTTCGTTCTCATCGATGTAATCGATGTAGCCTTTACCGCTGTATGACTTGGCGCCATTGACCACGATGTCGGCATCGTAGATGAGGTGGTTGCGGTTGTCGCGGCTGGCGAGGATTTGAGATTTCTGCAACAGGTTCATCTTACCACCTGCGCGCACGCGGATGGTGTCGCCACGTGGAGCCACTGCGGCATCGGCGATATTGATGGAGAAGACGTCGCGACAAGCGAGGTCGCCATCGTTGTAGCGATAGATGCCATGAACGGCGAAGAACTGAAGACTATCCTGTTTGGGGTCGGTGCTGACGTAACGTGCACCGGGACGTTCGGGGCGTTCCATGCGTTCGCGTAGCGCCAGACCCTCAAGTCCCATGGTAGACTCGCTTTTGCTATTGAGGAGATCCAATTCCTTTTTGTCGATTTCCCATGCGACCTTGTCGATATAGGCCACATACTGAACGACTGGCAACTGGGTGCGTTCCATGTCGGCATTGGCGGTAAATTCGGCGCGTCGGGTTTCGTAATCGACGTGGGCCTTGAGGTTGGTTGCCGAGAATGCCAAATTGTTATGCACTTCGGAATAGAGAGTGAATGAAGCCACCTGTGCATTGGTTTCGAGCGGCAGGAGCTCGAAGCGGTCGGACTCGAGAGTACCTTCCTGGATTACAATCTTGCCCCGTCCGAATGCTCCGGAGGGTTTGACTATGAGCTGGCCGTGGAGCTCGGCGTTGTCATGGTACATTTTGAAGGGCTTGCCCTTGGGGAGTTGGGACACGAGCATGGAGTCGGCGTATGGGTACCAATTTTGCTTGGCGTGGCCGATACGAACATCGGGGAAGTTGCCTTCCTCGCGCAGGGTGTAATTGTCGGAGACAGCGACCATGGAGTCGGGCATGAATACAATGTTCTTGGAATTGATGGTGGAGCTCAGGTAATCGACTCGACCGTCGCCTCGCAAGCCTTGGTAGCTGAGCGAAATGGTGCTGGTGTAGTGGCCCTTGCCGCCATAGGCCTCGTAGCCGCCCTCAGGGGTTTGGATGGTGAAGCCGAGCGAATAGTCGCGCTGCACCTTGAGGGGTTCGACTATCTCGGGGAAGATGCCGGCGGAGATCAACGAGCCGTTGAACATCAAGCTGTCGGTCTTGAAGTCCATGAGTCGCTTGATGGTAAAGGGCTTGAGTGTATAATAGAATTTATCGCGTTTGTAGGTGCCGTTGTAAATATCGGCCCTGTCGTAGTAGACGTAGCTATCCTGCAAGCTATTGAAGATGGGGTACCCGGCCTCCTTGTTCCGTTTGAGGCCAGTGCGGTTGTCGGGGGAGTCGATTTGGATGTTGCCCACAAGATTGAAGAGCGGTGTGTAGACGATGTGGTCCTTGGTCGGGTCGAGGAAATCGGTGACGGCGAAATACAGCGAGTCGATTTTGGGCAGGTCGAGGCTGAAGTTCTCGTAGGAGAAGTCGGCATCGGTAACATACATCACGAAGCGGCCGACATTGACGCGGCCGGAGAAGGCGATTTCGCGGTTTTTCTTGACGGTGACGTCGCCATTGCGTGGGAAGATGGCCACGCGCTGGCTGTCGCTGACGATGAATTTGCTAACACCTGCGATATGGAGGTCTTTGGAGTTGAGGTCGAGGCGTGCGTTGCGGCCGGAGGCCTCGGATGAGAGCGTGATGGCGTCGTAGTCGCTCTTGGCCGACTTGGCACGGGCGCGCTCGTAGTCGAGGAGTTTGTCCTGGACATAGACCATGCCGTCGGTTTCGTCGAAGAGCACGAGACCTGATTTGGCCAGATTGTGAATCATCAGTTTTGCCTGGGAGATGTCCATGTGTATGTGTGCGGCGAACTCATCGACGTAAAACTCGTAGATTCCGCCGCGGGACTGCATGTATTTGAAGACACGCTGCGAGGGGCTGACTTCGTCGATGCCCTGGATTTGGCGGTACTTGGCGGCAGAATAGTAGTTGCGCGACTCGAAGGTTGCGAAGCTGCGTGCGCCCGGTTCGACGAGCATTGAGAAGTCGACGATGTCGCCATCCTTTTTCCAAACAATCTGCTCGCAATACATGTCGAGGTTGTGGTAGCTGTTGGAATAGGGGCTATAGAAATTGCGCTTATCGTCGTTGATGAGGATGACAGCTTTGTCGGCCACGGAATAGCGCACGGTAATACCGTTGTTGCAGATGGAGTCGTCGCCGACGTAGATTTTAACAGAAGCCTTCTCGGTTGAGAAGCGGCTGGAAGTGATGGTGAACTTGGGAGAGCGGACAGCGATGAACTTCTCGCCGTTGCGGTAGAAGAGCAAGGTTGCCGGGTTTTTGGTGTCGGAGGTGACGAACTTGGAGCCTCGCATCATAAAGCTTCCCTGATAATCGACGCCCTCGAGGATGTCCTTCATGAAGAAGTCGGTTTGGTAGGAGCGGAATTTGGGAAATTGGTAACGGTCGGGGTCGACCTTGGCGGAGAGGGCTTCCTCGACGCGCCCCAAAATGGGTTGCTGGAAATAGGTGGTATGGGTGAAGCTCACAGAGTCGGCGGTGAATTTGGGGAAGCGGAGCACAGCCTCATATTTATCGAGTACAGCCCAGCAAGTTGTTGTGGGCAAGCCAGTTCGATCCCAATTCAGGCGGCCGCCCTTGCCTTGCCATTTGTTGTCGAAATAAGAGTAGTTGCCTGAGGTGCCGTAAATGGTTCCGTTGTCGCGGCCGGAGCTGTAGTACAATTCGAAAGGACCCTGAAGGTCGACGAGAATCTCCTCGTCCTCGACTTTCAACCGGTAAGGCGTTCCGGGCTGGGCCTGCCAGATGGATGATGGAGATTTATAGAGAGTGCGGTCGGCAATGAGCTGTTGCGAAAAATTGACAAAATCGGTGACATCCTTGACTTTCTTGTTGCGGCTTTGGAGCAGTTCGATGGAACTAACCCAAGCATCGAAGTTCTGTCCTTCGGCGTAATAGAGGTGCATGGTGGTGACCATGTTGTACATGTCGGGGTAGGCACGCATGCGGAGTTTGACGGCGGTCTCGTAGATAAGGACGAGGCGGTCTTTGACTGGGACGTCCATTTGGGCAAAATCGGACTCAAAAATCCTAACTGCCTTGGTGTTTTCCTTTTTGCGCGCGTCGTCGCCAGAGCGGTTCATATACTCGAGCACCTGTGCGGGCAGTTCCTCGTTGTTGAAACGGATTTCGGATTTACCCTTTTGGGCATAGATGGCAGTTGTGACCAAAGCAAGAAGTGTCAGAATGAAAATTTTTTTCGTGTTCATACAGTATCGGTTTTGCACAATTATACAATTTGCAAAAATAGCACTAACTTCACATTGCCAGCGCCGTTTTGCTCAAAAGTTATCAAAACGGAATTGTTTGTAACAGGCATTTCCCGATGGCCAAGCCAAGAGGAAAGTGCCCTAAGATAAACGTTGCAGCCCGTTGCGATGTCGCATGGGCAACGAAGCGTTTTTGAGGCTTTGGGACATCGACACCTCGGCAAGGATGGCTGACAGACACATAGAGCGACAAGTATTTTTGCCAGGCTGAGGAATCGGCCAGCGGAAGGGCATACGGATGGCAAGTGCTGAGGAGGAAAAACCGCAGCGGCATCGGGCACAACCGATAGAAGAAGGCTGAGCGGGGTGAGCCCTACTGCCGGGAATCGGCACAGGCGAAGCCTGGGAAAAGAGCCATGCGAGCGACAACAAATGCACCCATCCTAACCAATTGCTAAAAAAAACGTATCTTTGCAATTTTAAAATCCGGAGAAAACCATGCGATTGTTTTACACAGAATACACCATAGGAGACATTCATCAACTAACAGCCGAGGAATCAAAGCACTGCATCAAGGTGCTCAGGATGGGGCTGGGAGACGAGCTGTGGCTTACCGACGGCAACGGCACCATGTGCCGCTGTGAGATTGTCAATCCGGACCACAAGGCATGCGAAGTAACTGTGGTAGAGCGTATAGAAAATTATCAAAAACGCAACCACCACCTGCACATAGCCCTCGCCGCCACCAAGAACAACGCCCGCATGGAATGGTTTTTGGAGAAAGCTGTTGAGATAGGCGTTGACGAGATCACACCACTGATATGCGACCATTCGGAAAGGGATGCGATAAAGACCAACAGGCTGGAAAAAATAATCATCAGCGCGATGAAACAATCGCTGAAAGCATACAAACCCAAACTGAACGAGCCGACAAAGATGCTTGATTTGATAGCGGCTCCGATTGAAGGGGTGAAGGCCATATGCCATTGCGACGACAGCCACCGCACACCCATCAAGGACATTTACACTCCCCACTCCCCCATCACCCTGCTTATAGGACCCGAAGGTGACTTCAGCGCCAGAGAGATTGCGGCGGCTATGGAGAGACAGTTTACGCCGGTGACATTGGGAGAGTGCAGGCTGCGTACGGAAACAGCAGTAACTGTAATCAACTTCATGAACACCTAAGCGATTATGGCAAGGCAAATATTACTGACTATTGTGGCAACGGCATGCTTGTCGTTGGGCGTGAGCGGACAGACGCAGATAGGGCTGCTGAAATACAGCGGCGGCGGCGACTGGTATGCCAACCCTACATCGCTGACCAACCTCATAGCATTCTGCAACACGGACCTCGGCACGAACCTTTCGCCACAATACGCGGTGGTTGAGGTAGGCAGCTCGGACATATTCAACTACCCGTTCATACACTTGACGGGACACGGAAACATTGTGCTCAGCAATCAAGAAGCCCAGAACCTCCGCACCTACCTGATTGGTGGCGGATTCCTGCATATTGACGACAATTACGGCATCAAGGACTTCATCATCCCCCAAATGAAAAAGGTTTTCCCTGAGCTTGACTTTGTGGAACTTCCATTCACCCACCCCATCTATCACCAGAAATACGATTTCCCGAACGGACTGCCCAAGATACATGAACATGACAACCTGCCCCCCAAGGGATATGGATTGATATGGGAAGGGAGATTGGTATGCTTCTTCTCGTGGGAGTGTGACCTTGGAGACGGATGGGAAGACCAGGATGTGCACAACGACAGTCAAAAAACACGAACCCAGGCACTTCGAATGGGAGCCAATCTCATTCAGTATGTATTCATGAACCAATAACCGGACAGCTACTACATGAACGGACAGGTACAAAAGATTAAAACCGAACAGAAACTCACTCACCAGCAACTGATGCTGATGAGACTGCTACACTTACCCATCACATCGCTGGAACAGGCTATTAAGGAAGAGATTGAGAAGAACCCGCTGCTGGAAGAACTCGAATCGCACGACGTACCGACCGAGACGCTCGGCACCACCTTCGAGAACGACACACAGGAGGCTGATGCGGGGAAAGACGACCCGTTTGAGTTGCTGAACAGAGACGAGTATGACGACGACTATGACACCCGCGAATGGCAACCGTCGGACAAGAATGCAACGGAGAGAGATTGGGTTGTGTCGAACGAAAATTCGTTTTCCGAGAAATTGCTTACCCAACTCAGAATACTGCCCCTCGACAACAGACAGATGCTGATTGGCGAAACCATCATCAGCTGCATCAACGACTCGGGGTATATAAACTGCGATTTGGGGCTGATAGCCAACGATATGGCGGACTACGGACTGGAGGTGGACCCTCCTGAGGTGGAATCGGTACTGAAGATTATACAAACCTTCGAGCCTGCCGGAATAGGATGCCGGAATCTGCAGGAATGCCTCTCCATACAACTGCATCGCATGGAACAGACTGACCCTGTGGTGGCATTGTCGACAATTCTCATAGACAAACATTTCGCGGATTTCAGCAACCGACGCTATCCGTCGATAATAAACTCACTCCACGTTGAGAAAGAACAGCTCAACGAAGCCATTGACTTTATACAGAAACTGAACCCGAAACCCGGAAGCGACTACACCGAATCGTCGTATTCGGCACAATACATTGTACCGGATTTCATCGTAACCCGTACTGGTGACAAACTGTCGCTCACCCTCAACGAGAGATATCTCCCAAAACTGAAAATCAGCAACTACTACCTTGACATGCTCAGCCACTTGAACAACCGTAAGGAGATAAAACATGGCGACAAGGAGACCATTCGCTTTATCAAAGAAAAGGCAGAATCGGCCCAGACCTTCATCGACACACTCCAGCAACGCCACCAAACGCTTACACGGGTAATGGAGTTTCTGCTGGAAAAACAAAAGACATTCTTCCTGAGCGGCGACAACGGCGACATCAAACCCCTGCTTCAAAAAGAGGTGGCCCAGGCGACAGGGCTGGACATTTCGACCATCTCACGCATAGTGAATGAGAAATATGTACAGACCGACCTTGGAACATTCCTGCTGAAAAGGCTGTTCTCGAAATCGATCACATCCGAGACCGGAGAGGAGATTGCAACAGAGAAAATAAAAAAACAGCTCACCGACATCATCAAAAACGAAGACAAGGAGAAACCACTCACCGACGAGGAACTTACCCAAATACTGCGCAACCAGGGATACAACCTCGCGCGGCGCACCGTGGCGAAATACAGGGAAGCCCTCGGATATGCGGTTGGCAGATTACGGAAAGAGCTTAAGACTGTAATCATACTCATTGTTTCGACCTTATTCCAACTCAACCCCTGCCAGGCACAACAGAGCAACGGCCACAACAACAATGACCGCGAAATTGCGGACGAAGATGAACTGATTGACCAGATTTACCTGGAGGAGACCCCTGCCGCCATATGGTACGGCAACTCGTTGTCGAGTGACCGGGTACGCCTCAAGACCCTGCCGCTCGACTCGCTGCCTGACGAAATCAATATCCGACTGGTGGAAACGCCTGAGCAATTTTGTTTTCCCGTCAAGAATGTCATCACATCGCCATACGGATGGAGGTGGGAGCGTCCTCACCGCGGCGTGGATATACGGCTCAAGGTGGGAGACCCTGTACACTGCGTGTTTGACGGCATTGTACGTATAGCCAAACCTTTCGGAGCCTACGGGAACTTGGTGGTAGTGAGACACAACAATGGTCTTGAGACGGTGTATGGCCATTTGTCGAAGATACATGTAAAGGCAAAACAGAAAGTAAAAGCCGGCGAGGTACTCGGACTTGGCGGGAGCACCGGAAGATCGACGGGACCGCACCTACACTTTGAAGTGAGATTCCAATACGAAGCCTTCGACCCGGAATGGATACTCGACTTCTCGAACTACACCTTGCGCAGCAAGAAACTGCACCTTGACAAAAGTTACTTTGGCATCACCAAACCGAAAAAAGCGCAAAGTATAGTATACAAAGCCGACGAAAGCTACATCAAAGAGAGACCCTCGTCGCCAAAAAAAACGAAAAAGCACACCGTTTACGAAACACAAAGAGGAGACACTCTTGAACTTATTTCACGTGCATACAAAACGACACCCGAAAAAATAAAAGAGCTGAACCCCATATTGGGAAACATCAGCCACAACGACAACATAAAACCCGGACTCAAAATAATCATATTATAATGGAAACAAAAAAAGTCAACTTATCAGATTACAAAACCGATGATGTTCCTAACGGAAAACCCTATAGAATAGGAATTATCCATGCCGAATGGAACAACAACATAACCGACGCCCTTACCGACGGGGCATATGAAACACTTCTGAAACATGGAGTGGAAGCGACCAACATTGTGAAGGTTTCGGTACCGGGAACTTTCGAGTTGACCACTGCCGCAGACACCATGCTCAGCACAAACAAATCGTTTGACGCCGTAATTTGCATCGGATGTGTAATACAGGGCGAAACCCGACATTTCGATTTCATCTGCGATGCCGTTTCTAACGGACTGACCAATGTGTCAATAAAACACGGAAAACCCGTAATATTCAGTGTGCTTACAACCAACAACATGCAACAAGCACAAGAGCGTGCAGGAGGAAAACACGGGAACAAAGGAATTGAGGGTGCAGTGACCGCCATCAAGATGTGCGACCTGCAAAAGAGACTTTCATCAATTCAATAAGGTGGGTTTTATAAATTCCAAAATTAATCGTTAACATATGAAGATTGTTTTTATGGGTACCCCGGATTTTGCAGTTGCATCACTCAATGCAATACATCAATCGTCGCATGATATTGTAGGGGTTGTAACTGTACCCGACCGACAAACCGGAAGAGGTCTGAAAATAACCACATCGCCAGTCAAGGACTATGCGCTAAGCCACAACATACCGGTGCTGCAACCCGAGAAATTAGGCGATTCGACATTCCAGGAACAGCTGAAATTGCTAAATGCCGACATCTTCGTGGTTGTTGCCTTCCGAATGCTCCCAAAATCGGTTTGGGGCATGCCCCCCATGGGAACATTCAATCTTCACGCCTCCCTCCTACCCCAATACCGTGGAGCGGCACCCATAAACTGGGCCATTATCAACGGTGAGACAGAAACCGGCGTCACAACCTTCTTCCTGAACGAACGCATTGACGAGGGAAAGATATTGCTCCAGACGAAAACCCCCATCACAGAAAACGACAACGCAGAATCGCTGCACGACAGATTGGCTGAGATAGGAAAGCATCTTGTCATCGAAACCCTCGACAGAATTGAAAGAGGAGACATTATCCCACAGCCCCAACCTGAAAACGTGGAATATAAACCTGCCCCGAAAATATTCAAGGCAGACTGCGCGATTAATTGGAACAGCAACGGCAACTCTGTGGTCAATTTCATCAGAGGGCTTTCGCCATACCCGGCAGCCACGACTACATTCACCGACAACAACGGCACCACAATACAGGTCAAAATATACGAAGCGACCTTTGAAAGTGCAGAAAACAGCACTGTTGGAGAGATAATAACCGACTCGAAAAAGTACATGAAAGTTGGTGTAACCGACGGATATATTTCAATTTCAAGCATCCAACTAAGTGGAAAAAAAAGAATAAGCATTGCGGAACTTCTTCGAGGGTATTGCGTATCGAATTGGAAAACAAACATTTGATAGATTGCCGTGTTTTATAATCAAAAAAATATTGCGGATAGATACTATTTTTCAATATTTTTTTATAAATTTGCAACATAAAAATAATTAACCATTAACACACACTATCATGAACAAAACTGAATTGATCAATGCCATGGCCGAAAAGGCTGGTTTAACAAAAAATGATGCACGCAAAGCATTGGATGCCTTTATTGACACCACAGTTGCAGAATTGAAAAACGGCAACAAAATCTCCATCATCGGATTGGGAACCTTCAGCGTATCGAAACGCAACGCACGCGTAGGCAAGAATCCCAGCACAGGTGAAGCCATCAACATTCCCGCTAAGAATGTGGCAAGATTCAAAGCTGGCAAAAATCTTGCTTTATAATATTTGAGAGTCATTTTACAAGTAAAAAATCCTTTGCTTACGGGCAAAGGATTTTTTATTTATAAAATTTGCTGTCGAAATTCAGCAGATAGACTTTCTTTGTGGCCCGCGTGAAAGCGGTGTACAACCATCTCAAAAATTCCCTATTGTACATCTCATCGGTCACATAGCCCTGGTCGATTACCACAACGGGCCACTGACCGCCCTGCGCCTTATGGCAAGTCATCGCATAGGAGAATTTAACTTGCAGCGCATTGTAGTAAGGGTCGCTTTTCACTTTGGACAAACGCTCGCGCTTTTGGGGAATATCCGCATAATCTTCCATAACCGAATCGAACAAAGCGCCCATTTGGCTTTGAGAGAGTGCCAGAGTGTCGGCATAGAGCGACTCCAATACAATTTTACAATCGATGGTTGGCATTTCGGGATAGTCGACCATGCGTGCAGAAATATCAACAAAGTTGAACCCATGTAATTCCTGCCGATTGCGAACAGACATCACCTCGATTATATCACCGTTGGCAATGAACGACGCATCGTAGCCCTCTTCCAACCAATAATAATTGTTCTTAACAACCATCAGATAATCGCCCGTGTTGATTTCATCCTCACGGAAAAGGATTCGATTGCGGATGGCTTGGTTGAAGATTTTTACACGTTTGTTGGTGCGACATATTATAGCAACATCCTCAAGTTTGTCGTCGGCGTATTCACGGAACAGCGTATCCTCCAAATCTTCGCCGGAAAGGGGAAGCACATCGAGAGAATCGTCGACATCGAATATCGGAAATTCAACCTGCGCTCCATCGTACATGTCGGTTATCTGGAGCCTCATGTTTGTTGCATTATATAAGATATTGGACGTGGACTCCTGGCGCACCACTTCAGTAAGGTCGGCCTGATGGAATTTGAGATTGAATGACGCGCGAAGGAAATCGAGGTTCAACGCCACACTTTCGGAGGTTGCCACAGGAGGAAGCTGCGCAGGATCGCCCATCAGCAACAATCGGCAATGGTCGCCACTGTATACATAATCGACCAAATCGTCCAACAGGCTGCGTCCACAGAACTCTCCACCATCGTTCACTCCAATCATCGAAGCCTCATCTACAATAAACAGTGTGTAGGTATGCTTATTTGCGCCGCGCACCACCCTGACGGTTCCGGAAACAGGGTCGGTCATCGTCATGTATATTTTCTTATGGATAGTATAGGCAGATTGACCGGCGTAACCCGACAATACTTTTGCCGCCCTGCCAGTGGGAGCCATCAAGACTGTTCGAACACCCAGATGTGGAGCGGCTTTGATCAGTGCGCCCAAAAGCGACGTTTTACCGGTTCCGGCATAGCCCTTCAATAAAAAAGCGGCGGATGGGTCTGGGTCGTACAAAAAACGGACCAACGACGAGCATGCCACACGTTGTCCGGGAGTGGGTACGTGTTGAAAAAAAGAGAAAATCAGTTTTTCTACCTCTTGAAGCATGCCATTAATGAGAAAGAGATTTGCTCCGGTGGAGCAAATCCCTATATATACCTTAAATAAAATGATTGATTATTCAGCAACATTCTCTGCAGGAGCCTGAGCAGGAGCCGGGGCTGGTGTTGAAGGAATCATGTCGACAGCAGTGACTTCGGTAGAGATACCGTCCTCAACTTCTCCACGATTGATTGTCATAGTAGCGGTGAGACTCAGAACCACCAACAAGATAGCCAATACCCAAGTGGCTTTCTCGAGGAAATTGGCAGTTTGACGGATACCGAAAGTTTGGGTAGAAGCAGACAAATCTGCAGCCAATCCGCCGCCTTTAGAGTTTTGCAACAATACTGCACATGCCAACAACACACATACAATCAAAATCAAAATTACTATAAACTGATACATGTCTTTTTATTTTTTACTATTTTCAATAATGTTTTCAAGTTCGATAATTCGGGTTGCAAAGGTACTACTTTTTTCGGGATATTTCACGATTAATTTTTTGTAAACCTCAACTGCCTTATCGTATTTACCTTGCTTTTCGAACACAAGTGCAAGAGTTTCAGTTTCTAACACACCCTCATTGGCTATACTTTTTTTAGCCAACACCTCGACCGGCAATTGTTCGGTTTCGTCCAATTGCTGAGGTTCACCGACATCAATATCAAGGAATTTAGACAAAATAACGCTCTTGGGTGCGGTTTTAAACGAGATTTCCTGATAGGCATTGATTTCCTGCAAGATATCCACATCTTCCATTGGCTGTTCGGCTGGAGCTGATGCAACAGGAGCTTGTTGGGCTAGCTCTTGACCGGCGGCGGCGACCTGCGGTGCGGGAGCAGGAGTGTCGTCGACAAGGCGTGCCTTAAGCAAAAGGTCGTTCAATTTGTAACGATTGCGAATATAGAGTGATGTGATGGGTAATGTTTTCATCTCCCACTGGGCAATACCACATACCTTATCGCCGACAAGATCCAAGATCTGCAGTGGAGCACAATAGGGAAAGCGCATTCTCTCGGACTGAATATCCATCTTGTCGCGCAAGGAAAGATTGGTCGGAGATTGGATTAAACGAGTAAATTCAGCTTTTTGCATTACAATACACTTTAATTTGGAAATCAAAACTGATTTGCAAATGTACTATTTTTTTTCAACATTATGAAAATGATTTTATTTTTCGCATTTATAATATTGAAAAACTGCAAATTAAGTGAAATTGCAAAAAATAATAGTAAAAAAGAGTGCTGAGATATGTTTTTTTTTTGTAATTTTGCAACTCCAAAAAATGAGTAAAAATGAAGAGAACATTTCAACCATCACGCAGAAAAAGAGCAAATAAGCACGGATTTCGCCACAGAATGTCCACCGCCAACGGAAGAAGAGTTTTGGCAGCACGTCGCAGAAAAGGCAGAAAAAGACTGACCGTTTCCGACGAGAGATAATATCTGTAATTTCAAATTGCGAAATAGAGCCTTTGCAAAGGAATAAGAAGTATTGTGGCCACAGTACTTCTTTTTTATTGTATAAAAAAAATAGCCCCGACAGATTGGAGACGGGGCAACAGCCAACACAGAAAAAACGATGCGCAAGAAAAAAGACCTACCCATTCTGGAGGAAGTTGAAATAGTAGATGCCGGAGCCGAAGGGAACGCCATTGCCAAAATAGACGGCATGGTGATATTCGTCCCATTCGTGGTGCCGGGGGACATTGTAGACATAAAAATAACCAAGAAGAAAAAGAATTTCGCGGAAGGGCGTACCATAGCACTCCGCAAGCCATCGCCGAAACGAGTAGAGCTCAAGTGTCCTCATTTCGGCACA
>CALEPD010000116.1 GCA_937910265.1 uncultured Bacteroidales bacterium | reverse complement strand
CCATGGTGATCACGGTCACTTCTGCCCCGTAAGTATCCTTCAAACGGAGCGCCATTTCCAATCCCCCTTTGTCATCGGGGTTCATAATACTGGGAACACCGTCCCGAATCAATGTCCCGGTTACCGGATTGATCTTGATCTCAGTGGTATCGGGAACCTGTTTGATACATACTACTATCTTCATACTTGCATCTCCTATTTGAATAATTTACCGGCAATGACCATGCGTTGAACTTCGGAAGTACCTTCATAGATTTCGGTAATCTTCGCATCACGCATCATCCGTTCTACAGGATATTCACGGGTATAACCATAACCTCCGTGGAATTGTACAGCTTTGGTAGTCACCTCCATGGCTGTTTCTGCAGCAAAGAGTTTCGCCATTGCGGCATCAGCCGAGTAAGGTTGTCCGGCATCCTTCTTGAAAGCGGCGCTGCGTACCAGCAGACGGGAAGCCTGTACTTTGGTTTCCAGGTCAGCCATTTGGAACTGGGTGTTTTGGAAAGCCGACAAGGCACGTCCGAACTGTTTGCGTTCTTTGGTGTATTTTACGGTCTCGTCGATGGCACCCTGGGCGATACCCAATGCCTGTGAGGCGATACCGATGCGGCCGCCGTCGAGGGTCTTCATAGCCAAGCCGAAACCCTTACCGATTTGGCCCAGGAGGTTCTCTTTGGGGATGCGGCAATCCTCGAAAATAAGCTCGGTGGTGGCGCTGCCGCGGATACCCATTTTTTTCTCCTTCTTTCCGATGCTGAAACCGGGAGTGGTTTTTTCAACGATAAAGGCACTGATTCCCTTGGTGCCGAGACTCTTGTCGGTCATGGCTATCACAATGAACACATCGGCGTAACTGCCGTTGGTGATAAAAATCTTGCTTCCGTTGAGCACCCATTCGTCGCCGTCGAGCACAGCGGTGGTCTGCTGTCCAGCTGCGTCGGTACCTGCGTTGGGCTCGGTCAAGCCGAAGGCGCCGATCCATTCGCCGCTGGCGAGTTTGGGCAGATATTTCATTTTCTGCTCCTCGGTACCCGACTCGAGTATCGGAGCCACACAGAGAGAAGTGTGTGCCGACAGGATAACGCCGGTGGTGGCACATACGCGAGAGAGTTCCTCAACTGCCATGCCGTACATCATGTTGGTACCGCCGGCGCCGCCGTATTGCGTGGGAACGGGAATACCCATCAATCCTATTTTTGCCATCTTCTTAACAGTTTCCATCGGGAAGCGTTCTTCTTCGTCGACTTCGGCTGCCAATGGCTTCACCTCCTTCTCAGCAAACTCACGAATCATCTGCAGGAAGAGCTGGTCTTGTTTGGTAAAGCTAAAATCCATTTGTTTTGTATTATTGTTGATTATTTATTATTTCACTGCAATAGTCTCGATTTCAACCATCACGCCCAGGGGCAAAGCCTGTACTGCATAGGCTGCGCGTGCCGGACAGTCGGTGCTGTAGTATTTTGCATAAACCTCGTTCATGGGCTTGAAGTAGTCCATTGACGAGAGGAGACAAGTCGATTTCACAACATCCTCGAAGGAGAAGCCGGCCTCGTCGAGTATGGCCTTGATATTCTTCATAACTTGTTCTGTCTGCTCGGTGATACCGCCTTCAACAACCTTACCGGTGGCAGGGTCGATAGGAACCTGACCAGAAATGTAAAGAGTGTTTCCTGCAAGTACAGCCTGACTGTAGGGGCCGATGGCTGCTGGAGCATTTGGGGTGTTAATGATTTTCTTCATAATATATCTTTTTATTTTATAATAATTTACATAATTCAGAACATAGCCACAGCCGCAAAAAGCGCTCGGTATGATTCAAAATGCAAAGATACTCATTTTTTTGCAATTATTAATATTTATTTTTACACACTGTACGAAACGAACTATTGGGTGAGGTTTTTCGGGCCGAAAGTGGTGATGACGGGGCAGGTGAGAGGCGAGGATGTGGTCTGAGCTGAAGAAGAACCGAAAACGGTCGTCCAAACCCATTGCCAGGTTATTGCACCAGTAAAATACATTATTGACATTCAACACAAAAAGAGACAGATTGCAGACAACAGAAAAAATAGTTGTACATTTGCAACCATGAACAACAGTCGCATCCCCATCAAACGCATCCTGGCGTGCTATTTCAGTCCCACAGGAGCCACCCGCCGTGTAACCCACACACTTGCCGAAGCCCTTTCGCTCCATTTGGAGATTCCGGTGCAGTACCATCCCTACACAACTCCAGCCCACCGGGCCACTGCTCCCTTCATCACCGAAGAGGACCTCCTCATCTGGGCCACGCCCACCTATGCCGGGCGCATACCCAACAAAACCCTCAGCCATGTGGCCGAGATTTTGCGCAATATCAACGGCACACGCTGCATTGCCGTTGCCACCTTCGGCAACCGCCACTACGACAACGCCCTTGCCGAGCTGGTGTCGCTCATGCGGCAGGGTGGAGGACTGCCTCTCGCAGCCGCCGCCATCGTCACCCGTCACTCCTTTTCCAAAACCCTTGCCGCCGGACGTCCCAACAGTAATGACAACGCCCAAATAGAGCAATTCGCGCACCAAGTCGCACTCAAAATCAAAACTGCCGACAGCCAGCCTGTAACCGTTCCCGGAGAGCCGCTTCCGCAACACTACTACACACCGCTGCAGCAGGAGGGTACCCCAGCCAACATACTCAAAGTCCGCCCCCAATGCGACGCCTCGCTCTGCATACACTGTGGCAAGTGCGTTGATGTGTGCCCCATGGGAAGCATCACAAAAGTAGAGGGCATACCCCATTTCAACGGCATCTGCATCAAATGCCAGGCCTGTGTTGCCTACTGTCCCGAGCAAGCCATACAGTTCACCGACCCCGGCCTTTTGTCGCACATTGCCATGATTGAGCAAAACTTCGCCGAGCCAAAAGAGCCGCAATTCTTTCTATAACATCACATTCAACAACCACAGCCATGCGAATCATCGGACTTATGTCGGGCACCTCGCTCGACGGGCTTGACATAGCCTACTGCCATTTCCAGAACGAACCCGGACAAGCGCTGCGCATGCAGTTGCTGGCGGCCGAAACCATACCTTATCCCACGTCGTGGGTAGAGCGTCTTGCGCGGCTTGAGCATGCCACAGCCATCGAGTATGCCCTTGCCGACGTTGAGCTCGGACATTATTTCGGCGAGCAGGTGTGCCGTTTCCGTGAGCGCCATCCCGGGCATGTTGATGCCGTAGCCTCGCACGGCCACACCATTTTCCACCAACCCCACAGGCGTCTCACCACTCAGATTGGCGAAGGCGAAGCCATTGCGGCCGCCTGCGGCCTGCCGGTAGTGTTCCGTTTCCGCAATCTCGATGTCGCCCTCGGCGGACAGGGAGCGCCGCTGGTTCCCATTGGCGACCAAATGCTCTTTGGGCAATATCACGCCTGCCTCAACCTTGGCGGCATTGCCAATATATCCTTCAGCCACCCATCCGGCCACCGTATTGCCTACGACATCTGCGTATGCAACATGCTGCTCAACAGCCTCGCGCAGCGCGCCGGCAAAACCTTCGACCACGACGGTGCCATGGCATCGGCCGGCACTGTGATAGAGCCACTGCTCGACCAGATGGAGCAACTCGAATACTACAGCCAGAGGCCGCCCAAGTCGCTTGGAAAGGAATGGTTTGTACAAAACATTGTGCCACTCGTGTCCGCTGACGCAGCGCCAACCACGCATCTTATGCGCACCGCCGTCGAACATATCGCCACAAGGCTTGCCCACGACATCACGCGCAGCGGCATCACCTCTATTATTGTAACAGGAGGTGGGGCGAGAAACAAATTTCTGATGAGAAGGGTAGAGGAGTTGCTGCCGCAATGCACCATACACTATGGCGACGACAACATCACCGACTACAAAGAAGCTATCATTTTCGCATTACTTGGCCATTTGAGGCTCAATGGTCTCGACAACTGCCTGTGCAGTGTTACCGGGGCTGTGCGCGACTCGTGTGGCGGTGCCGTGGTCAATCCCTGTTGAGACGCCCCTCCGGAGGCCCACATGCTACACAAATAATTCGGCAGCCATGCCGTCGGCCATCAGCAACCCGCTTTCCGTCGGCACATACCGTGATGCGGTCTCGTCCAAGAGCCCACGTTGTACAAAAGGTGCGGCCGTTGCCGACAATCTGGCGGCATATCTTTGGTGGACCATACTCTTGTCAATTCCCTCGGTGGTGCGTAAAGCGGTCATAATATATTCGTTATATGCGTCATCGGGGGTAAGTGTTTCGCATTCACGCTCCATGCATCCGTGTTCCACGCCCTCGACATAGCGCCCGATATCGGAGACATTCCAGCTGCGCGTTGCGCCATCGAACGAATGGGCCGAAGCCCCCACACCCATATACGGCACCCGTTGCCAGTAGCGGCTGTTGTGTCTGGAGCGCCCGCCTGGGCGGGCGAAGTTTGACACCTCGTACTGCTCAAATCCACTGCCGGCGAGCCATTCCTTGAGCAGGCGGTAATGTTCAAGCTGCATATCCTCTGTTGCCGCCTCGATTCTGCCTGTGACGAGCTGGCGTTCGAGCATTGTGCCCGGTTCGACCGTCAGAGCGTAGGCGCTTAAGTGGTCGATGCCCTGAAAGCCGTGGCAGCTGATAAGTTGGTCGAGCACGTCGCGCCATTTTGCCGCCGACTGGTAGGGCAATCCATATATCAGGTCAACGCTCAGGTGTTTTATGCCGCTCTCCACCGCGCAGTTGATTGCGTCGGTTGCCTGGCGAGAGGAGTGGCGTCGGTTCAAGCGCCGCAAATCGTCGTCGTGGAGCGACTGTACGCCGATACTCAAACGGTTGAAGAAATGCAACCGCTCAAGTTGTTGCAGAAATTCTGGTGAGACATCCTCTGGGTTGCACTCAAGGGTTGCCTCCTCCAATTCCGACAGGTCGTAGCATCGGGCGATTGTGTCAACGATGCGGCCGATGAGCTCGACAGGCAACAACGAGGGAGTGCCCCCGCCGAAATAAACGGTATGGATTTTCGATCCGAGCGGGGCCGACAGTTCGCCACGCCCCCGTTGCTCCAATTCGCAGCAGAGAGCCTCGACATAACGCGCCGTGCTATAGTCGGTCACTTTCGAGAAGAAAGCGCAGTAGGAGCATTTTCTGTGGCAGAAAGGGATGTGAATATAAAGCATCGTACAGCGCCTCAAACGTTCAACAGTTGCTCGGCGGCACGGTAGGCGCTGATTCGGTCGTGCAGAATATCCTGCTCCAGCTGTGCCATACGCTCCTCAAGTCCGGGAGTGGCATAAAAGCGGCTACGCAGTCCGTTCTCAATCGTTTCGTGCATAATTCTGATATTCTGCTGCTGACGCTTCAGTCCAAAATATCCGTTGCCTTTGGCAAAGGCCACATAGTCCATCACTTCATGCCATAGTTCGGCAATGCCTTCCTTTGAATGGGCGGAGCAAAGCGCAACAGAGACAGGTCTGCCCGAATCGGGCAGGGGGAACAAATGCAGTGCGTTGCGGTACTGAGCGGCAGCCAGTTCCGACATATTGTGGTCGATGTCGCATTTGTTTATGGCAATCATGTCGGCCATTTCCATAATGCCGCGTTTTATGCCCTGCAGTTCGTCGCCAGTGTTGGCCACCTGCAGCAGAAGGAAGAAATCAACCATTGAGTGTGCCGCTATCTCGGATTGTCCCACACCGACAGTCTCGACAATCACCACATCGAAACCTGCAGCCTCGCACAGCAGAATTATCTCGCGGGTTTTGCGAGCCACTCCACCAAGGGAGCCTGCAGAGGGGGAGGGGCGAATGAAGGCGTTGGGGTCGACGGATAGTTCCTCCATGCGGGTCTTGTCGCCCAAGATGCTTCCCTTGCTGCGTTCGCTGCTGGGGTCGATTGCCAGCACAGCCACTTTGTGTCCATGACCGGTCAAATACTTGCCCAACGCCTCTATTGTTGTACTCTTGCCGGCACCCGGAACGCCCGTGATGCCCAATCGCACCGACTTGCCTGCATGGGACAGACATCGCTCAATTACTGCCTGTGCCTTAGAGTAGTGCTGTGGCAGTTCACTTTCGACGAGGGTGATGGCCCTACTGAGCAGCACACGGTCGCCCGACACAATGCCATCCACGAGTTCCTCGATAGTGGGTTCGGTGCGTTTCATCATGCGCATGCGCTGAATATAAGCCTCATTTACCTGCGCAGGTTGATTGACGCCTTTTAGCACATTTAATGCACTGTCGTATTCAAAATTGCTATACAAATGCTTATCTTCTGTCATACGGTGCATAACGCAAAATATTCATTTATAGTGTCCCTAAAATAAAATATAAAAAAATTTTGTCATATTAAAAAAAGTTTGTACTTTTGCACACGTTTTCGGACAGAGGAAAACACCTCCAAATGGCGGGATAGCTCAGCTGGTTAGAGCGCTGGATTCATAACCCGGAGGTCACCAGTTCAAGTCTGGTTCCCGCTACACAAAAAAGAAAGCCGAGTTGGCTTTCTTTTATTTTATGCTTTATACAATCATACAAACAGCCCCGTGCAACTCTATCAGTTGCACGGGGCAATACTTTATTAAGCACTCGGGATACAATTTAGAATCGGAAGCTTACTCCAGCCTTCAAGATTGTGGGGTAGGTAAGTCCTCCCACAATGGGGGTGGGTATGGCTGGGTCTTCGAAAATGCTGTAGTACTGACCCCAACCGTATTCGGCAAAAAATCCCCAATGTTGGAATGGGTACCAATCCAATGCCACACTTACGTACGAGTCAACTGAACCCATATCATTTACTCGCAAAAGTTTGCTAGTACCAATATTGCCATTAAGTGTGAGGTCGAACTTATCGGAGCTTATGCCGGCAGCCGCCAACAAATGGTAATGTAAACCAATACCAAATCTCAACATCGGGGTTCGAGCCATAGGGTAGAACGCGTTAGACACATAGGGCGAATATCCGAAATAGGCACCCGCACTCAAATTCTTTCCGATATTCAACAAATCGGCCTCGACTGCAATTTGCATTGCTGTATGATTGGCCATTGAGGTTTGAGACGTTGGGCCTGCGATGCCGTAACCCAATCTTACCGAACGGTTAAATCCGCCCTCTTGGGCGTTCATCACGCCTGCCATTGCCATGACGGCAATCAAAATCAAAATGTTTTTCTTCATAAATTAATTTGGTTTAATATTACTAATAAAGAATCTTACTGATTTACTGTTCGTTAATATATATAATTTGTACATTTGCAAATATAACATTAATTACTCAGTCAGCGTACACACTAAAGTGTGATAATGCATTTTCATTGATTATGGGTTAGTGTAGCATAGGCCAAATCAGGTGTTTTGGCCTTGATGTCAAACGAATAATAATGGAAGACATCAGTATCTGTTGACGAATTGGATGGCATACTGTAAATAAAAATCGAGAGCTTTCGACCCAATTTACTTGTGTTTATGTTTTTGGTATAAATCTCCCACTCATCCGCACTTTCTTTAATATGACATTTCACATTGCCTGAACAACTATGGGTATGTTTCGACACCCACCATATGCCCAAAGTCTTATGCCTACTATATACATATACATAAGTATCTATATAATCATAGAGATTGCGACGTGCATTTCTTTGTGTTGACAACACAACGCTTACACAATCGGAGCCCGAGGATAATGTATTTTGAAAATACCAATCAGAAAAATTATCATCAAGACATCCAGCATGAGAAGCTTGCGGCATATATTGTGTAGTTACATATTTAAAAACAGAAGTATCTAAATTGCCATAATTTGACTCATTTTGAGACAATAACAAATATAAATTGCTTAAAGAAGTTGACACCAAACCCAACTTAAAGATTTTAAACACACAAGTATCAACAATAAACAATCCATCCTCATTTGCAACATGCCTAAATTGAGAAAAGAAATATTTAGGCAGGATCGTAATTTCACCAGATTCCATAATAGTGTCCAATATGTTACTATTTGCCTCAAAAAAGTTCAACATTTCTTGAGCACTATTAAACGTATTTGGATCAATACTTTCATAGAATGCATCTGACTTAGTTCCTATCGACTCCCGCCCTTGAGACATCTCATAGTCGCGTATTTCTTCTAAAGATGTAAACTCATTTATCATTTTTATTTCAGCATGCAATTCATCAAAATCAGAAAAAGTAGGTATCGAAGTGCTATTTTTGGGCGAAACCGAATCGGATGGCTCGATATAATTGTCCTTATCACAAGATACCAGAAGAAATGTGAAAACCACTGCAAGAAATAATAAGATTTGTTTCATTGTTCTAAACATTATTTTCATAATTTTAAGTTTTTCAATTTTATAAATAATTTTATCAGTGAATGCATTCGGGTGGCAAAGATACAACCCAATTGGTTTCCGCACTACCCTCAAATGTGGGGATTTTGATTTTGAAGCAACTCTTCAGCCTTTTTGAGTTGGAAAAGTTGTATTTTTGCACAATAAAATTCAACAGTACACAAATGCCGCCATAGCAGTGGCGCCAACAAACTAAACAGATGCACACTCAAAACACCCACCCGGCCCAACCGCTGCCCAGCGCCATGATGGAGGCATACATTGCCATGGCCGATGCATTGGCCAACTCCATACACCAAACCGTGTCGCTCTTCGACACCAGCACTATGAAAATTATATACATCTCGCCAACACCCGACTCCCGCCAAAACAAATACAGAGAGTTGGCTTTAAGACAGTCTTTAGACATATACCGAGACTCGATTCCCGACGAGGAGCGGCAATGGTTGTACATGGCACAACAACACCTACAGCCCATCGTTGCCCGCATGGATGCCGAAGAGCGCAAATATGCGTCATTGACACAGAAACATCATTATATACTACCGGAAGACTGTGTTCGACAAACTGAACGTTGGCCACACACAATGCGCCATACGCCTACGCGGTGAAATACTGTCAAATCAGTTGCCAGCCACACGTAGCGTGAAGGCACGGAAACGCGAGGTTGGAGAGGATGTTTCGGAAACAGTAACCACTTTGTCGCCGAAATAGAGCAGTTTGTTGCCGTCGGGGCCGACCTCGGTACGGTAGAATTGAAACAATTGATTGAATTCGTGCAGGAAGGCTGCCGAGCGGACATCGAGCAACACTTGGTAGCAGACATCGTTTTCGGGGTTTAGTTTGAAGGTGCAACGATAGTCGGCAGTGTTGATAATCAAAACACCCTCAGCCTGCCTACCAGGCATAAAAGTGATGTCGAAGGCCTGGCTTTCGGCATTTTCGTTTCCTACAAAGGCACCCAGCGACTGGACTATATGGTTTTGGTCGCGTCCCAGCTGCTCGACAATATAAGAGGCCTGGGCAAAGGAAGTTGTTGTTGCGGCAATGAGGGCCAACAAAAGCAGGAAAGGTTTAATCGATTTCATAAACAAAGGTTGTTTCATAATCAGACCATACGGTTGAGGATGGTGACAATGGTCTGTTTCATCGTGTCGTGGTAATTGCTGAGGAAGGTGCCGTCGCAACGGTTGGCGATAATGAGGCATACAGTGAGGGCATGGTGGTCCATGATGCGGGAGAGGCCGTAGATGGCGGAAGTCTCCATTTCGAGGTTGGTGACAGGAATGCCGTTCCACGAAAAGGAGGCGAGTTTGTTGTTGAGATGCGGCACAGCAGGTGCAATGCGTAGCGTGCGTCCCTGAGGTGCATAGAACCCCGGCGCGGTGGCAGTGATGCCTTCGGTCATATCGAAAGCCACACGACGGAAGAGGTTGTCATCGCACTGAACCGAATAAGGGCGTGCAAGTCGATGATTGAAATCCATGTGACGCACAAACTGGTTGTTCAAGTCGTTTTCGAAGAGCGAGTCGTCGTGGTGGTAATAGTTGAGCAAACCGTCGAGGCCTACAGCGTAGCGCGAGGCGACCAATGAGCCGCAGGCTATGTGCGGCTGCAACGAGCCACTGGTGCCGATGCGAATCATGTTCAACGAACGGTGAACGGGATTCACTGTGCGGGAGGCAAGGTTGATGTTGGCGGCGGCGTCCAATTCGGAAACCACAATGTCGATGTTGTCGCACCCCATGCCGGTGCTGATGGCGGTGAAGCGATGGCAGCGGTAGGTGCCGGTAAGGGCATGTATCTCGCGGTTGTACGACTCGTGCTCCACTTCATCAAAGAGTTCCTTGAACATATCGACGCGCGCAGGGTCGCCCACGAGGAAAATGTTGTCGGCAAGCTGACTGCCTGTGAGGTGTATGTGATAGAGGCTCCCGTTGGAAGCCAAGACCAATTCAGACGCTTTTATTTCACTCATGATGTTTATTTTAGTAAAAACAGGGGGGTATATATTAGGTGGATTCTATCGAAAAACGCGTTAGGGTTATGCGGAACTGTGTGATATGAAGGGTATATATCATACAAGGGGTATCGATAGAACCCACCTTTAACAGCCAACTATCTGCTGTTGGTGGTGCCGCGGTTGTTGGTGGTGCCGGTGCCGCGGGTATTGTTGGAGGTGCCGCGGCTGTTGGTGGCCGATGAGCGTGTATTGCTTGATGATGGAGCCGACTTGGCGGTTGTTGACGATGATGAGCGGGAGGTGGCAGCTTTGTCTGTACTGCGGCTGTTGCCGATGGAGGCACTGCCTGTGCTGCGGCTGTTTCCGGTGGAGACGCTGCCCGTGCCACGGCTATTGCCGGTGGAGACATTGCCCGTGCCGCGGCTGTTGCCGGTGGATACATTGCCCGAGCCACGGCTGTTGCCGGTGGATACATTGCCTGTGCCACGGCTGTTGCCGGTGGAGACATTGCCCGTGCCGCGGCTGTTGCCGGTGGATACATTGCCCGAGCCACGGCTGTTGCCGGTGGATACATTGCCTGTGCCACGGCTGTTGCCGGTGGAGACATTGCCCGTGCCGCGGCTGTTGCCGGTGGATACATTGCCCG
>CALEPD010000115.1 GCA_937910265.1 uncultured Bacteroidales bacterium | reverse complement strand
AGCAAAGGTTATACCTACCGATGACGAAATTGCCTGCAATGCCAAACGGCTGGCTTATGAGGATTCGGTACGTACTGCCTACATGGCAACATTCCCCACTGCCGAAAATTACACTAAGTGGCTTCAACCGAACACTGCCCTTACACCTGAGCAGCAATGGGACATCATCCATACCAGCGAGGGCAATTATGCCGAAATATCAACCTTCCTCAACAACCACACAACAAGTGTTGACAATTTATTCTTGTACGACTACTTGAAATCCTACAGTGATAAAGATATGCGTGATATACAAGCTCAAGTACTTGAATCTCACATTACCCTTTACGACGGAGCCATTCCTCTTGATGTCTACAAGAAAGGCATCATGCCTGCTCGCATCAGCAGCGAACTCGTAACTTCATGGAGAGGGGTGTTGGGCAAACAGTTACAGGAAAAAGGTGTTGGAGTCAATGTGTCTGCCAAGGAATTGGCAGCATGGACCATCGAACACATCGACAATAGTTCAGATGCCAATTATTTCAGATGCCCGATGTCGCCGTGTGGAGTGCTTAAACTGGGCGTTTCCGACCCTCATAGTTGCAATATATTCTATGTGGCAGCTTGCCGCGATATGAATATCCCTGCTTATCTCGACAATGCTACCAACACCATCTACGCATGGAGCGAGGACAACTGGGTGGCTATCGACCTGCAAGCCGGCAGCAATACCCAGGCCGAGTCGGTTCAAGAAACTGCACAACTCATCCTCACATATTCAGGCAAAGATCCTGTCCAGCCGATATACTATCCCCACTACACCATTCAGAAATATGAAAACGGTGATTTCGTAACGTTGGATTTCGAAGGCGACCCACGTGTGGCATCCTTCCCCATTACTTTGGACATCGAACCCGGTTATTATTGCCTCAGCACAGGCAACCGCTATGCCGACGGCGAGGTACTTTCGAGAATGGAATTTTTCGAGATTCAACCTGGCAGTAAAATGAAGAAGGAGATTGTCATCCTTCCTTTGGTAACCCGCCTGTCTGAAACCGACCGCAGCCAATTGGCCCGTATCGACAAAGATCAGGATTTGTGGGATGGTGTATCACTTGCCGACTATGCCGGTGGATCGGGATTCCTCTATATCAATATCGGCGATTACACCGAACCCTCCAAGCATCTTGTACAAGAGCTTCTTGCAAAGCAATCTGAGATGAAGCAATGGGGAGGCATGACCTTTATGGTAGGTCCGCAAAACGTCGACATGATGTCATGGAATCTTGTCAACACCGACATCTCGTTCCACAAGAGCGAATTGGAGCAGCGTTTGCTCGATGCCATCGACATAGAACTCAACAACAACTATCCATTTGTGGTTCTTGTTGACAAGGATGGCGTGATACGTTATCATAGCGTAGGCTACAAAATCGGTTCTGTTGAACAGATATTGAAAGCAACTCGCAAATAAGACAACTATAGCCAACCGAAAGCCGAATGCCTCAAGGTGTTCGGCTTTTGTTGTTTTTGATAAATATATAAATGTAAGTAGTTGTAACGTATATTTATACCATAAACACTAACAAAATAAGTCGTTTGCTGTTAGCATCTATCTTTGCCAGTGTTGAAAAAAAATCGTACATTTGCAAATCAAAAATATAAAGACATGTACAATCATCTAAAGATAGATAAAAACGGAGCCATATGCACCATGACTATCTCGGCTCCCAAGTCGCTAAATGCACTCAACAGCACCATTCTTGGTGAAATCAATGATTTTATTTCCACCCTCGAATCTCCCGAATCGGATGTTAGGACCCTCATCATTACAGGTGACGGCGAAAAGTCATTTGTGGCTGGCGCCGACATCAGTGAGATGGCCAATCTCGATGCGGCAGGCGGTGAGGCTTTCGGCAAATTCGGTGCACAAGTGTTCCGTCGCATCGAAACGCTCCGTATACCTGTTATTGCAGCTGTCAACGGCTTTGCATTGGGTGGCGGTTGTGAACTTGCCATGGCTTGCGACATCCGCATCTGTAGCAACAACGCCCGTTTCGGTCAGCCCGAAGTGGGATTGGACATTATTCCCGGATTCAGTGGTACGGTACGTCTTGCTCGCCTCGTGGGTATGGGCATGGCAAAGCAGCTAATCTACACCGGCAAGAATATCAAAGCCGACGAAGCTCTGCGTATCGGACTTGTTAATGCCGTGTACGAACCTGCCGAATTGATGCCGGCCGCCATGCAGTTGGCCGAGCAGATTTGCGCCAATGCGCCCATAGCCATCAGCTATGCCAAACAGTGCATTAACGAAG
>CALEPD010000114.1 GCA_937910265.1 uncultured Bacteroidales bacterium | reverse complement strand
AAGTCACGGTTGCGGGCACTATTGTAAACGAAATCGACCTCAGGAGACCAGTAGTTTCCCATGCCCATTTTCAAATAACTGTTATACAAGCGTGAGGTAGGTTCTCCGATGATACGTGCAGCCTTTATGCGGGTAGGCTTGAACAACGACATCATGCGTTTGGGTGCTATACCGTATGAGAAATCGTATTGCATATCGGTAACGGTGTCGGAGATTTGAGGTGCAATGTTTTTCTTTCTACTTTCCTCAATTTCCGGATTGAATGTGCCCACAACGATAACACTTTCGTTGTACACATTTTCATCATTTTGTCCGTACAACACGGTACCCGAAAGCAACATGGATACCGCAAGAACTATATTTTTTGTTTTCATAACCTTCTATCAAATAAACAAAATTACACGGTACTTTAACAACTATTCTATAACCACAGTATCTCCCTCTACTGCCGTTTCAGACATATCAATAATTACATCATCGTCTTGCTCGGTAGATGCCGGAACTGTTTCCGACTCGATGATTGACTGCAGTTTACGAGTTGCCTCTTCAACCAAATCGGCTCCATCATAATTGTCGATGATACTTTGCAACGTTTGCTTTGCTTGCAACGAATTGCCATTGATATAATACAGATCAGCCCATAAGATGAACATCTTGGCCAACCAATAGTCACTATGGGATACAGTGATATAATCCTCAATAACCTTTTCGGCGGCAGGATATTTATTGTCGAGATAATAAATATGTGATTTAGTATAATAGGCCTCGCCGCTATATTCACCGTTTGAGCTCTGTTCAAGTTTCTCGTAGTAGTATATAGCAGAATCGTACTTTTGCAGCGTGTTGCAACTGCGTCCCATCAACAGCAGCGCTTCATCGCGTAATTCATGAGTAACCTTAGGCTCCTTCATGAGTGCGGTGGCCGCTGCAATGAGCTGGTTGTGCGACTCGTTTTCGTTCCAGCTGCGCATCACCCCCACACGGCCCTGCATGCGCATGGCATCGCTTTCACTGTTTTCGACCAACTGTTGATAGAGTTGCGCCGCCTTGGAGAAATCGGCAAGTTGATAGGCTATGGACGCACCATTGCTCAACGATTTTTCGGTGTATTCGTTACGTCGGCTGGCAATAATAACCTCGTAATGAGTCAACGCATCTTTTTTACGATCGATACGGTTATAACAGTCGGCGAGATAATAATTGGCTCTGATGGTAAAGAGTCCGTTGGGGAAATTCTTGATATAGTTTTCAAATCCGGTAATCGCTCTGTTAAGGTCACCCGAATGATATTGATTTTCGGCCGAGAGATACAATGTGCTGTCCTTATCCAACGAAGAGACAGATATGTTAGTGGTTTTCTGGACATAAGTGAAATACTCTTCAGCCCTATCCTGTTCGATGTAAATACTTTTTATTGTACTGAGAGCGTCGCGCGACTCTGATGTTCCCGGATACTCGGTAAGCAGACGGTCAAATACATCAAGTGCCTCGTTGCTGCGTTCAGTGTTATAATACACAAGTCCCATATTAAGCAAAGCGCCTTTGACATTGGAACTTTTCGGATAGCGTTTTACAAAATTCTGGTAATAACGCAATGCTTGTTCGTTGTTATCCATTATCAAATAGGTGTTTGCAACCTCAAACAAAGCCTTCGACGACAACGGGGAATCCTGGAAACGTTCAAAGATGGTATTCAGATAATGGAATTTCTCTTCATACTTGCCGATTGCGCCATAGGCCATCGACTTCTGATAAGTCGCATAATCAGCGTCTTTTGCTTTGGCAGCAATATTCTTATCGTAATAACGTATTGACTCTTCAAACGACTTGGTCACATACAGGCAGTCGCCCATACGGTTGTACACATCAAGAGTGAGGTAAGTCGGCACATTCTTGTTGTTGCGCAAGAACAAAGCGAAATGCTCTTGGGCATCGCCATATAGCTTCTGCTTCATATCCAAATACCCCAAGGTGTACAGGCCATATGGATAATAGCAGGATTGCTTCACATGGCTACTGTTTAAAAAGCGGTTCAACACGCGACGAGACTCAGCGTATTTTCCCTGACGGTACAAACCTTCACCATAGAGGTAATAGGCATCGGTAGTGAGTTCGGGTACTGCATTTATTTGAGTGGCTTTGCGGAAGAATTCGGTCGCACCGTCGACGTCGCCGGCATTGAAAAGCTCGATGCCCCTGTTGATTACGATTCGCTCGTATGCCTGATTCAACTTCGCGGTTTTATTGGGAATGCGTTCAATGAGCTTCAAGGCATCTTTGTAATTGCGGGTGGTGAGATAGAGCGAAGTGAGGATTTCCTGAATCTCGGTCTTATGTTTGGTTTTGGGATATTTCTTCAAATATTCCTCAAACGAACGAATCGACTCGTTGTACGGATTCTTGTTCAACTCACAAGACAGTTTTGCATAATTAAACAAAGCGTCTTCGGTGATTTCTGCATCGAATTTCATTTGAGAAGACTGCAGGAACATACTTCTGGCTTTGTCCTTATCATTCATTTTGAGATACACATCACCGAGAATATACAGAGCATTCTGTGCCACACTGTCGACACAAAGTGTTTTACGTTCGAGGTAAATTGCAGCAGAATCGTATTTCTGCAACTGATAATAGCAATAGCCTATCTGATAATCGAGGTCTTGTGGAGTACATGAGCTCGCACTGCGTTTCATCACATTGGTTTTCTGAGCTTCATTGGGGTCGATGTTTGTACCTTCGTCATCGCCCATGGATTCGAGATAGTATTTCAAAGCCTTCTTGTACTCGCCACGATTGAAGTACAACTCTCCCACCATCTGACGAATTTCATTTTTCTTGAAAGCATCGGGTTGGCTAAGCACCTGGGGGGCCATTCTCAGCAAATCCTCTTCGCGGCCAAGATAATAATAAATACGGGCCTCGTAGCTGGGTATGATTCGGGCGAAGCGTCTGTCTTTTTTCAATTTATTAAAATTATCCAATGCCAAATCGTATTGAGCATCCATATATTGAATATGCGCATAGTAGTATAGAGACGAATTTTTATATTTGGACTTGCCCGACAACTGATGCGAGAAGTAGCTTTTGGCAGTCTTGATATCGCCGGCCATGAAATGGCAATATCCCAACTTGAATTCATATTCGCTTTTTACGCCAAAATCAAGATCATTAATCATGACCTGCTTGTAATACTTCATTGCGGTGGGATACTCGGACCTTGAGTAATAGAAATTACCTAAATAGAATCGAGCCATGTTGCACCTTCCGCTTTGGGGATAACGGCGCAAAAACTCATCCATACGATACTGCGCATCGTTGTTGTCGAGCTTTGAGGAACAGACTGCTCCGTAATAATATGCGTCAGCATAATCGGGGCATGCCTTCACCACACGGTCGAACAGATACTGAGCCGATGCGTACTTTTCCTTCAAAAAAAGATCCTGTGCTTGTCTGTGATCAGATTGCCAAGACTTGTCAGATGCCTTGGTTTGGGCACACAAAGACTGCGCACCAAACAACAGCAACGACACAACTACAAGTTTTTTAATTAGTTGCATATTATATAATATATATTTTCAAAATATAAAATTACCATAAAATACGCCACTAAAAATCAACACAAACGATGTTTTTTCAACAACCTTTTGTGGATTGCGTCACAACAAGAGACACGGACCGCAAACGTCCCACCAGCGCAATCAGTGCGGAGCACAATGAACAAACCCGATGGGTTGCGCTGAGGAATTACAATACGACGTAAGGAATGACCTATCTTCCGCTTCTAAGCCATTGTCCGCGCTGAACCTCCTTGTCCACATTGGGAAGCCATGGCGGACTCAGCAAAAAGCCTGATGCCGGTGTGGGTGTAACACTGTACTGCAACTTACCGTCGGGATTGATCAACAAAAATGTTGGATACGCAACAACTTCAAACTGTTCCAAAAGCTTAAAGTTTCCATTGAAATGCAGCCAAGTCCAATTGTACACATTGCCCTTTTTGTTGTTTTTCAAGAAATGGTACATTTTCTGAAATTCACGGTCACAAGCAACAGTTACGAAGACGACATTTTCACTCTTAGCATAAACACTGTCTTTAAAATGAGCCAAAGTCTCGATTTCGCGCAAGGAATTGGGATCACCAACACGCACAAACGAGAGATAGATCCACTTGCCTTTAAAATCGTCTAACGACACATAGTTTTTATCGACGTCGGGCAATTCGAATACAGGTACTGAGGAGCCAACCTCCATTTGTTTGAAATTGGCAACAAGATTATTGGCCAACTTAACATGTTCAGGGAATTTACTTTTTCCACCCACAAGCTCAACCATACGCACTACTGCATCGCGGTCGTAGCCACTAATATCATAAGCTTCTTTCAAAGCTTGCAAAGCCACCAATTCACGGACCTGCTCGTTGCGCAACAGCGGGTCGAGACCCAGGGAGTCGAGCATTGTGTTCACATCACCCGCGTTCACCCATCTCACCATATCGCTCTTCAAAACATGCTTGCTACCACTCGACACACTGTTCTGGAACAGATTGAAGAAAAATGACATGAAATTTTCGTCATAATACATAATCTGCTGACCAGACACATAGGTATCGAACATTTTCTTTCTGGAGGCGAAACGCAAGTCATAACGCATCTCAGCCAAACGGTAACGTTTGTAGCGATTCAAAAAACTGTTTTCGCCATCAGGCACAGTCTGTTCGACCAACTGAGACAAAGTGTCGAAATAGTGTGCATTGGGCTTGAATTTATAATCGAAGTGAACCCGATTCTCTTCCACATAACTATCAATCAATTCCTCCATGCGGCCTATCGACACATTCAGCTCATCGGATGGAACATTCAAAAATTCGACTGGCAAAACTTCCGGCTGCAGAAACACATTGCGCTGCTCATCCAAATCCCAATCGAAGCGACGGATATACACCTCATAGGTTCTGCCGGGCTCGACATAAAACGACTGGCTGTAGTTTTCAATCTGGAGGAATACCAACGTAGGATAATTAACAAACATGCTCAACTCGAATGCCTGATCCTCCCCTATTTCGTCGCTGTCGAGCAATTTCTCCTCGTAGGTCAACCTGTCGGTGTAGCCATACAAATCGATAACCTTGCCATCGCCATTGACAGTAGTACCCTTAATAACCACATTGGGATTCAACGCCATAACCTGCATCTGAAACAGCGCAAAAGCAGACAAAGCCAAAAGAGTCAATCGTTTTTTCATAGTAATCTGAACGCTTTAAATATTTGTTAATTTATTTAAACGACACATTATGAAAAAAATTGCATTCACCTATCGGCTGAATTAATATAAAGCATATTTAAGATTGGTAAAATCGATTGATTCCACCAATCATCACACACCTGCCGGAATAGATGTTTTACTACAGCAGAGAGCAAATCTTGAAGAATCCGAACGACACAACCCAAGCCAGCAGCATGGAGTTGACAACGGTGAACACCGCCCATTTCCAACCGATTTCACGCCAAAGGGTAGCGATTGTCGCGATACACGGGAAATAAAGCAGCACAAACAACAGGAACGAATATGCCTTCACAGGGGTGAAGTCGGAACTTTGTTTCAACGAAGTGGCCAAAGCCGATTCATCACTTTGATGATACAGTATTCCCATGGTGCTGACTATTGCCTCTTTTGCGGGCAAACCTGTCAAGATACATACGTTGAGGCGCCAATCGAATCCCAAGGGACGCATGACGGGTTCCATCCATCGACCAATGGAGGCAAGTGCCGAATGTTCTTTTTGAACTGCGTCCATCTCGAACGAAATGGAATCGATTTCATGTTGCACCTGCTCACTTTCAGCAAGAGACATTTCAGACACCATCAAAGAGTGCTCCAATGAGGCGATTTGATCTTGATAAGGCTTTGTCAACGCTTCGTTGCGAGGGAAATAGTACAACGCCCAAATTATTATTGATGCCCACAATATAACTGTGGCTATTTTTTTCAGGTAATCGGCGCAACGCTCCCAGATATGAGACCCTGTATTCTTCAACGTAGGCATACGGAATTGAGGTAGTTCTGACACATAATCCTCATTTACACTTTTAAAATACGATGTCCTCTTCATCAGTAATGCAAACAATATCGAAATCAATATACCGACAAGATACAACGAAATCATTACTAACGACTGCCTATTTTCGAAAAAGGCTCCTGCAAAAAGCATGTAAACCGGCAATCGGGCGCTGCAGCTCATGAAGGGTATCATCAACATGGTCAAAGCTCTATCCTTTGAATTGGAAATGCTCCTGGCGGCCATGATGGCAGGTACATTGCACCCAAACCCCATCAGCATCGGAACAAACGACTTGCCATGAAGACCCACTTTATGCATGATTTTATCCATTAAGAATGCCACCCTCGCCATGTAACCAGTATCCTCCATAATGGAAATAAAGAAAAAGAGTATGACAATATTGGGCAAAAAAGCCAATACTGCCCCCACGCCCTGCACTATGCCGTCTATCAACAACGAGGCCAGCCAATCTTCTATCGACAACGAGGCCAACCACCCTTCGCTCATAGAGAGCCGCATAAACTCACACAAACCATCGATCCCCATTTGAATCCAATCCTGCGGATAAGCGCCAAGGGTGAATGTTGATTGAAAGACACCGAAGAGCACTACAACCAGGATTATGAAACCGAAGAACTTGTGGGTGAGAATAGCGTCGATTTTATGCTGAATCGTATGTTCGCTTTTGTCATCGTCAACATGCTTCAAAGTAGCCTTCAATGCACCGCTTATAAAACCATGTCTGGCCAAATGTATGATATCATCGGGAGTCGCCTTGAGTTCCCGGTTCAGTGCCCGCCTGTTTTTCTCAGTCAGAAACACCACCGACATATAATTGGGCAATGAGCGAAGCATTTCCAATGTTGCCTCAGGCATTTCAAGCAGCCTGATACTCAGGTACCTTTTCGACATCCCACCCAAATATTGCTGGGACTTCCGCAATTCTTTCGATATCTCACTTACGGCGTCCTCGACATCGCTTCCATAATCGACATGGATATGCCGTCCAGAACCTTTTGATCCACTGTAGGCGACCGTAATTTCCCGGAGCATTTCATCAAAGCCCTCATCCTTCTGACTATCGACCACAACAACCTGAACGCCCATCAGATCGGCCATGCGCCGATAATCGAGTTGGTGCCCGGAGACTTCCAATTGACCGAATCGGTTAAGAGCAAGAATAAGTTTTTTGTGCATATCAATCAACTGCGGAGTAACTACCAACGACTCCTCCAAATCGGTACAATCGACCATCTGCACGACCACGTCACAATATTGCTGCATCAAATCCTCGGGATTGGTGTAGACTGAAAAGACAAACTCACCGCCTGCCTTATGCGATTCGACATAACGGGAAATTCGCTCGCAAAACAGCGATTTTCCACTGCCCGGAGTACCTACTATTGCGACATGAATCAAACCATTCATCATGAATCTCTTTTTATTTTAAATTGCACATTTTAAATACATTATCACCATACACACAACATCAACAACATCGGAAATATATTCAACGGCTGCATAATTATCACTTTACTATTGGTTTGCAAAAATAGCAAAATTAAAACGATAAGGCAAATCACTAATGGTAGTGATTTTAGTTATCCGATTATTTTTCGTAAATTTGCAAATTATTTATCACAAACCAAATCCCAACACAACCTCACGAATACAACCCTACACATATTATGCACAAAACAAAATCACACAGAAACATAGCATTAAAAAGCGTTTTACTCCTCGCATTCTGCACCATCTCCTTCCATGGACATTCTCAGGTAAAACTGACCCAAGACACCCTCGAATGTTTCAACATAGGCTTTGGGGTTGGCACAATCGCCCCCTGGGGTGCGCTATCGCACGCCACCTCACCCGACGGCACACAAAGCCAATTGGGTACAATGAGCGACCTTTACGAAGACCAATGGATAGACTTCACTATTAACTGCATTTATAAATTCAAGTCAAACTGGCTTATTACTTTAGACGGAGACATGTGGTTTGGCAACGACAACCTTACGCAATACAAAGAAAGGATGTCGGACATTTTCACACAAGAAGGCACCCTTATCGGATACAACGGAACCGACCCTGCCGTGACCAACTACAACCGTGCATTGGCGCTAAGAGTAGGCTTCGGCAAAATATTCAAGGTTATACCCGACAACCCCAATTCGGGAATACTTGCAAACATGAAAGTCGGATTCATGGAGCAACAAACTATTTTCACCCCGGGAACAAGGGGTGTAGG
>CALEPD010000113.1 GCA_937910265.1 uncultured Bacteroidales bacterium | reverse complement strand
GTGATGCCCCGGCCCTTCCTGATCAGGTGATTGCGGAAACGGTGACGGAAGCGGTGAAGCAGATTTGCGGCACCGGCGAAACCAAGGCCGCCCGGCTGGAATTGACGCCCAGCGTGAAAAAACTGCTGGAAACCAGCATCCGGGAAGCCCAGCGGCTGGGGATGCCCTATGTAACGGCTTCCCATTTCTGGCTGGCGCTCCTGATGGATGAAGACAGCGTGGCCATGCGGGTGCTGACCGGCATGGGGACGGACGTGGAAAAAGTAAAAAAGTCCGTACTGGAGGGCATGGTAAAAGAACCTGCGGCCGCCGCAGCCGGGGGAAAAGAAGGGGATTCCTGCCTTGCCAGATACGGCCGCGACCTGACGGAAGCCGCCCGGAAAGGGGAGTTGGATCCTGTGATCGGACGGCAGACGGAGATTGAACGCATCATCCAGATTCTGTCCAGAAGAACCAAGAACAACCCCGTTCTCATCGGGGAACCGGGGGTGGGCAAATCCGCCGTGGCGGAAGGGCTGGCCCAGAAAATCGTGCAGGGAAATATCCCGGAAAATCTGGTGGACAAAAAAATTGTTTCATTAGATATGGGGGCCATGGTGGCCGGCAGCAAATACCGGGGCGAATTCGAAGAGAGGCTGAAAAACACCCTGGATGAAGTGCGTAAACGGGGCGACGTGGTGCTGTTCATTGATGAACTGCAAAACATCGTGGGCGCCGGCAGGGTGGAAGGCAGCATGGATGCGGCCAATATCCTAAAGCCTGTGCTGGCCCGGGGAGAATTGCAGTGCATCGGCGCTACCACGCTGGATGAATACCGCAAACATATTGAAAAGGATGCGGCGCTGGCCCGTCGTTTCCAGCCGGTGACGGTGAATGAACCGACGGATGAAGAAACCCTGGCTATCATGAAGGGTTTGCGGGACCGGTACGAAGCCCACCATAAAGTGCGCATTACGGATGAAGCGCTGGAAGCGGCGGTGAAACTTTCCGGCCGCTACATCAGCGACCGTTTCCAGCCGGACAAGGCCATTGACCTGATGGACGAAGCGGCTTCCCGGGTGCGGATTCAGGCGTTCACCGCGCCGGAAGACCTGAAGGAAGCGGAACAGGCGCTGGAGAGGGTGCTGCTGGAAAAATCCGAGGCCATCGATATGCAGGATTATGAAAAGGCAGCCAGCCTGCGGGATCAGGAAAATACTTTGCGCAATGAATTGGAAGAAAAGCGTGCGGCTTGGGACCGGCGCAAATCCACTGCCCGGGATGTGGTGGAAGAAGAAGATATTGCCCAGGTGGTGGCCGGATGGACGGGCATACCGGTACGGAAAATGACGGAAGAAGAATCCAGACGGCTGCTGGATCTGGAAAAGATCCTGCATGAACGGGTCGTTGGCCAGGAAGAAGCCGTCAGCGCCGTCAGCCGGGCGATCCGCCGTGCCCGGGCCGGGCTGAAGGACCCCAAGCGTCCGGTGGGCAGCTTCATTTTCCTTGGCCCCACCGGCGTCGGCAAAACCGAACTGGCAAAAGCACTTGCCGACGTGCTTTTCGACGACGAGAACATGATGGTGCGCATCGATATGAGCGAGTATCAGGAGCGCCACAGTGTCAGCCGCCTCATCGGAGCGCCTCCGGGATATGTGGGCTACGACGAAAGCGGACAACTTACCGAAGCCGTACGCCGCAAACCCTATTCCATTGTACTGTTCGACGAAATCGAGAAAGCCCATCCCGACATCTTCAACACACTGCTTCAGGTGCTCGACGACGGTCGTCTCACCGACAACAAAGGGCGCACAGTCGATTTCAAGAACACCATTATCATCATGACTTCCAACATGGGCAGCGACATCATCCGTGATCGTTTCGAATCATCGCAGCAGCCCTCCGAATACGACATCGACGAAACCAAGCGCATGGTCATGGAGCTTCTCAAGCAGACGGTACGTCCCGAATTTCTCAACCGCATCGACGACGTCGTCATGTTCCGCCCGCTCTCCATCCAGCAAATTCGCCAGGTGGTTCGCATGCAGCTCCAGTCGGTTGGCAACATGTTGGCCCAAAACGATATCCTCATCACCGCTACCGACGACGCCGTCGACCAATTGGCTCAAATGGGCTATGTTCCCTCCATGGGTGCCCGGCCTGTGCGTGGTGTCATCCGTCGCGAAATCCTCAACCAGCTCTCACTGCAGCTGCTTCAAGACAAACTCTCGCCAAAAGACAACATCGTGGTCGACTGTCTCGACAACCAGTTTGTCTTCTACAACGCCAACTGATTGCATTCGTTCCGCAGTGTTATCTGTTCGGCATCAGCCCATGCGGATTTTGTATAGTTGTATCATCAATTTTAAACAGTATGAATTTAAATAAGTAAGCATATAGGGGGCCTTGTGTTTTGGCTCCTTTGCGAAACGGCAAAAGGCAAGTATCTTTCTTCATGGTTATGGCACACAAGTGCTTACCTGTTTCGCAGAGAAGTGTTCCAAACATTGTGATATGTGTGTGTCGATGCTGAAAGGCAAGTTGTTGCCACCAGCGGGTTACCCCAGCATGCCCGCCACCGGACTGCCAAATCCTCGACCCCTTTCTAAAATCAACCATAAACGGTATTCTTCATATAATTGTTGAATTATTTTGTTAGTTATTTTGTGGGCAAAGGGGCGAGGTGATTCGTCCCCTTTGTTTTTTTTGTGTGTATATGGGACATCTTTAGCAACCTATTCAGCAACAAATGTTCTTGTGTTTTTTTGTGGATAGATTGTAAAACTCGGAATGAACTATAGTTCGAGTCGTTGCTGTAAATCGATTTCAAAGATAGAATGATTGCTTTTTCAGTTAATTGTAACTGTTTGAAAATAGTTCTTGGAATGTTAAAATAAATATGTATATTTGCAAAGTCAATATTAAATCCATGACATACATTAATACAACAACATTGACTTTCGCCAATCAAATTTCCCGTTCCGAATTATCGTTGTTTCGGGGTGCGGTTATCTCGTGTTGCAAAGACCATGCGTCACAGTTGTTTCATAACCATACCGACACGGGGTATCGTAATGCCTATCCTTTGATACAATACCGTATGGTGGGTAGCAGGATGGCTTTGGTAGGCTTGTGCGAAGGGGCTGATGTGCTGATGGAGGTCAAGCCGATGTTGTGTGGCCCCATGCTTTTGGGGCGTCGTACTGTTTTAAGCCAACTCTCCGCGTGCAGTCGCACGGCGTCGTTGGTTGGCCTGTCCGAAACCATGCTACAGTACCATATATCTGATTGGTTGCCGTTGAATCAGGAAAATTTCCGTCAGTATGAGTCGACGGCCGACAGCCTTCTCCGTGTTCAAATGCTTCAAAAAATATTGGTGGGTAATATGCTTTCGTTCTTCAAGGGGGTTGGCGTACATATCGACAGCCAATTGTATTGTCAGTTCGATTCGGAGCCTGTTGTACGAAAGCTACCGTACAAGCAGGTGGACATGATGGGTGTGGATGTCGATTTTCAACTCAATGCCCATCTGCCATTGGGTGTGGGTGTCGGAAAAGGCTGCAGTTTGGGCTTCGGCTCCATTAGTTATCGATAGTTCGTACATAATAATCTGTTAGAATCATGGAGCGTATATATCTTCTGGGTGGTATGGATTTAGAGATGAACGAAATAGCAAAGCTGCTTGACTATGCAGGACAATGCTATTATTCGAAGAATCTCGAATGGCACAACGCCCACCTTTCCGCCTATTCCGATATACTTGCAGAACATCCTCATAGCCAATTTGTCGGAGTCGAACTTAGCGATCCTGAGCGTTTGGCATCCCGCTACAACTACACCCTTGTCGACCATCACAACCAATACAGTGGTCGTCCTTCCTCGTTGTTGCAGGTGGCGGCAATGTTGGGGTTGTCGGTTACCGACCGGATGCGTATCGTGGCTGCCAACGATATTGGTGCCATTGCCGGTATGCTCGATGCCGGATTTTCATACACCCAGGCCATGCTTGTCCGCACCGAGGATCGGCGTGCCCAGGGCATCACTCCCGAACAGGAACAGTTGTGCCGGGAGGCTTTGCTCAATAAGGTTGAATACCTTGATGCCGTGGTGGTCAAATCACCTATACGCAGGTTCTCTTACATCACCGACATGCTTTATCCTTCCAATCGTATAATGGTCTATACCGATGCCGCACTGACCTATTATGGTCCCGGACGGGCAGTGTTGTTGAGCAGTTATGAAGGTCTGATTGCATCCGGCGCCGCCTATTATGGTGGAGCAGGAAATGGATTTTTCGGATTGGCTGAGGGCTTTTTCACTCAGTCAGATATCGAATATCATGTAAACAATATATTGAAATTAACATATCAAATAGTTTGATACAGATGAGTAATTACAGTTTTCATAATTTTATGTTCCCCTTCAGGTGGCATATAAAACAGATGGACAACGACCTGTTTTCGGAACAGATTAAATTGAACAACATCAATTTCCATGCTGATGCCAATTGGGAACGAGTGCCTGTGCCGTCTGATTCCGACGAGTGTAGCGATCTGTACAACGAACGGACGTATTTCTACGAGTTTGTCCACGATGCCCTTTACGATACCGGCACCGAATCTTCGTTGGTTCGTCATTACGTGCGGCTGGAGCCGCGGTCGGGAAATGTACGTTATCGCATTGTTGCGAATGGAAACGAATATATGCTGCGTGTTGATGCCATAAACCTCAATCTCTATTCCACGGGAGTGGGTGTATTATCGTTTTACATGCACAACGACCAATACCCCGACCCGCAATCCGTTATGGCCATCAACCAGTATGGACGAAGGGTCTATCCACCGTTCATTTCCGATGTGCAGCATCGTTTTGAAATTGCGTCAAGTATCGGTTTTGTAGGTCTGCATGGTAATGAGACGGGCTACTCCGAAGATTTTTCGCGCTACACCTACAACACCCCTCATAACACTCCGGCTTCGTTCATCACCACAATGATTCACGAGGTGGCTCCCAACATCATTGTCAAGCCGGTTGTCGACGACCGTATGTTTGTGCTTTCGTGGTATATAAACGACGAATGGGCGAATGTTTTGAAAAATAACTATCCGGAGTTCCTTTCCGAAAACCGATGGTACGAGTATGTGTTTGTCGATAAATACGATGATTTGTCGTGCCAAAACAAAGAAATGCAAAAACAGTTGATCCACGATGCTACCTACCAACGGTGGCAGCTTTTGGGAACTGTATATGGAGCTTCGCGATATTCAATGGTCTGCCTTGCCGGCAGTGGTTGTCCTATGCATATCCTTCGTTATTTCGAAACCGAGTATGTGCGCATGGCCGAGTTGGTTCTGGTGCAGAAAGCATCGTTGCTGCGCTTTTCGGCAGAAGTTACCAATATCAGCGAACTGCGCAATTCGCGCAAGCTTCCGTTCAAGGTGGGTTCGTTGTATAAGGAGTATATCCGTTTTGTCAATCAGATTCATTTCCGCGAAGTGTCGGCTCAGGACCAAGGCATCGAAATGTATCAAAAACTCTATGGCGTGCTGGCCATCGAAAAGCAGGTTGAAAAACTCGACAACGAAATCGAGGAGTTGCATGCCTATGTATCACTGTGCGACGACCGTAAAAACACCGAAACCATGTCGTTGCTCACTTGGATTGCCACCATTTTCGCCCCCATAAGTTTATGTGCAGGCATATTTGGTATGAACCATACGAGTGCCCATTGGTATGAACAATGGGGAGTGCAGTGGATTGCTATTGGTGTATTCACCGTTCTGGTTATCGTTATCGTATCAATAATAATCATAATTAAAAATAGTAGGAAACAATGAAAATGATTTTACTGTCTTGTTGTTCACAAGTTGCCAATTGGCAGGAGGTAATTAATACAATTCCCTGTTTATTATGGGGTGTAATAGGATTGGTAACCTTATGGTTGCTACTTAAATATGTGGCGAAGCCTTTGATTCAAAATTGTAATGATGCCAAAGTACGCCAGGAAAAGTTTGACAGAGAGGATAGCTGGCACACAAATATGGAGAAGTTGAAGGATGATGATTTACAACGCAAAATCAAGGAGTTTGAAGAGTATACCGTACGTCAGAAACTTTTGGATAAAGTTCTTAATGCAGCCAAGGACACTGATTTTAAAGATATGAAGTCCCAGTTGGATGAATTGAAGAAAAGATTTGAGTCGTTGGATGGCGAAATTGAGCAAATAATCATTAAGAAAAAATAAATTACCACTAAACACTATGCAAACACTAACTGTAAAATTAAAACAGCATACGCCGCTGATTCATTTCCAGCACAGCCAGGATGGTGCAACGTTGCGAGCATCCGAAGTTAAGCCTAAGTTGGATAAGTTTATACTTACCAAGTTGGGTGAAGGAGATTATGATACAGGTAAAAATATTGCCAAAGACAGAGGTTGGCTTGTAGGAAAAGGCGAACATCCTGCATTGAATTATAAAATCAAGATCGAAGCCGGCCATAATCACGATATTGAGATTCCATATATAGGAACAAAGGTTAAGAATGGCAAGATTGTTCACGAATGCGAAAATTATCCTATGCTACTCAGTAACATGGGAGGAAAAGAAAACAAAGACGAGCTAGTCAATTTTTCATTCCACAAAACTGTCGAGGTAAGAATTACCATCATAAATAAGGATAAAGTAGTAGAGGAGGATATATATAAGATAATAGAATCAAACATCAAACAGTTCTTCGCTCACAACAACTTCGGCCAACGTTCATCGAAAGGATTCGGAAGTTTTACAGTCTGCAAAATCAACGAAGAAGATGTGTCATGGAAACATGCAGAAGTGTATGATGGAGTCAGATTTATGCGATACAAAAACGTTTCAACCGAAATAGATTACGATACAATAAAAAAGATTTTCGATGTTATAGATTTTTATTGGAAATGGTTGAAATCCGGAATTAATTACACAAAACGCACATGTAATAACGGGAATATAACAAGAAGTGGTGCTGACAGATATAAGGTAGGCTCTAAAAATTCAACATTTTGTTCGTAGGCGTTCGACGGAGAGCC
>CALEPD010000112.1 GCA_937910265.1 uncultured Bacteroidales bacterium | reverse complement strand
GCCTAAACATTTCATTCCATCCCTCAAATCCATATAAATTATGCGATGTTAAACCATTTTATGGAATAATTCATCAAGATATTTTGAAAATTAACAAATATGATTTTTGGGGATTCTGTGACATTGATTTAATCATGGGAGATATTCGAACTTTTTATGACGAACAAGTACTTTCAACCTATAACTATATTTCAACACATGCCGATAGAATTTCAGGACACATGTGCCTAATTCGAAATGAAGAATCAACAGAAAAAGATATCTATAAAATTCCTAAATGGAAAGAACTGTTAACAGACCCCAAAAACCATGCTGTTGACGAAATGCCATTCGCATACACTATATTTCCGCCTGTCCGATGGCTATGGAAAATACACAAATACATCTTTTTCAAGTTCTTTAATTTACTTAAAATTCAAGACGAATGGACACCATATTGCAATTTTTGTTTGTTTTTCAATAAAATATTTGGAGCAAACAGGCGACGAATATTATTTAAAGAACTGAACACCACTCCATTTGTTTTGAAGTATAAAGACTACTCTAATCAAATTCATCCTAACTATAGATTTATTTACAAAGATGGTAAAATTTTCAACATCAGCACAAAGCAAGAACTGATATACTTACATTTTTTAACACTTAAAAAGATATGGAACGATGATTTTCTGAAAACAGATGCCTTGAACTCTATCGAAATCAATACTATAGAAATAACCCCATATAAGTAAAAATCCTATGCCTTATTTTTCCATCATCATACCGCTGTACAACAAAGCTGCCTATATAGAAAAAGCGGTGGAGAGTGTATTGGGGCAGACCTACAACGACTTCGAACTGATTGTGGTGGATGACGGGTCGACCGACGACGGCCCTCAACGGGCAGAACGCTTTGACGACCCACGGATGATGGTGGTCCGACAGAATAATGCTGGAGTCTCCACGGCACGAAACAACGGAGTGGCACAAGCTTCGGGAGAATACATCTGTTTTTTGGATGCCGATGACTGGTGGGCGCCAAACTTTCTGGAAGAGATGGATGGCCTCATAGCCCTTTATCCCCATGCCGGCATATACGGATGCAGCTATTTCCTGGTGAAACAGGGACACAACAAAAATGCACCTATCGGCATAGACAACAAGTTTACTCATGGCCTGATTAATTACTGTCGAGTGTATGCAAACACATTGTGTATGCCGTTGACATCCATCTCTACAGCCATTCCCCGCCATATATTCGAGAAGCAAGGGGGATTCAAGCCCCATCTCAAATTGGGAGAGGATTTCGACTTATGGATACGTATCGCACTGCAATACCCCGTGGCATTTTTGAACAAACCGCTGGCTTATTACAACCAAGATGCCGAGATAAGTAACAGAGCCACTAATACCCATAGGTACCAACCTGAATCTTTCATGACATTTTATTTTGATCAATTTGCAGATCAAGCAGCCACAAATCGTGATTTGAAAATATTACTTGACAAAATACGGGTTTATACGTTAATGAATTTCAGACGTCATAATCTATATCCAGAATTGGTAAACAAAGAAATATCCAAAGTTGATTTTTCGAATGTACCCCATATTTATCGTTTTTATTACCATTCCCCTTACTGGATAGTACATTGTTATTGCCATATGTTAGAAATATTATCTAAATTGAAACGAGCTGTCATAAAATGAATATTATCAAAAAAATACTGTCAAAAATACGAGGTGAACAAGACCTCAACAAACTTGTTAAACGAGGTCTTATCATTGGAAAAAATTGCAAACTGGGAAGTTGTACAATCGACCCTTCTCATTGTTTTCACATTAAAATCGGCAACAACGTAACATTTGGACCTCGCGTACATATTCTTGCACACGATGCCAGCACAAAGACTTTTATAGGATACACACGAGTTGCCAATGTTACAATAGGCAGCAATGTCTTTATCGGAGCTAACAGCACAGTATTGCCCGGGGTAACTATCGGTGACAATGTAATTATTGGTGCTGGAAGTATCGTTTCCCGCAACATTCCAAGCGACACCGTTGCTGCAGGCAACCCCGCAAAAGTGATAAAACACTTATCGGAATATATTGAAAAGAAGAAAGCCGAGTTTACTCCAAACAATTGCTTTGATGACGAATACACATTGCGTAATCCTAATTTTAACGAATGTCATAAAAATGACTTGATTGACGCATGTAAAAAAAATGGAGTAATATATGTACAGTGAAAATACCTCATGCTTTTAGCCTCATAAACTATGATTCCATTCTTCCCCAAACATATAGCCACCAAGGCTTTTACCATGTATGCCGTTGCCTTGCTTGCGGTATCGGTACTCTTTGCCCGATACTCGATGCAAATTGAATTCATTATATTGGGCGTGGTAGAAGTGGCTGTGTTCTTTTTTCTTTCGGCCCGATATACACAAGAATGGCAAGTGCTACCCGAAAAGGCATTTGTAAAGAAATTGTTCTGGATAGCCTTCGGCATTCGCTCCGTATGGGTTATATTCTCATATTTCTTTTACAAATGGCAAACAGGTGTGCCATTTGAATTCAGTGCAGCAGATTCTATGGCATACCACGGCGATGCCGAATGGCTGGCGGGAGAACCGCTGAGCACCATGGTGAATTATTTGTTCACCAGCCGTCCCGGCTATTACTCCGACTCGGGATATTTGGTATATCTCACCCTGCTTTATAAAGTTGTCGGCACAGGCATCATTCCTGCCCGCATAGCCAAGAGTGCCATCAGCGCCCTCACCTGCGTACTGATATACCGATTGGCATCCAGGACCTTCAATGAAAAGGTGGGGCGCATGGCGGGTATCTTCAGTCTTCTCATGCCCAACCTCATTATATACTGTGGACTACACTTGAAAGAGACAGAAATGGTTTTTCTATGCGTGGCATTTCTCGAACGGGCAGATTATTTACTGCGATCGAAAAAATACAATGTAATCACCATTGCCACACCGATATTATTGGCAGCAAGCCTCTTCCTTTTCAGAACCGTATTGGGAGTGGTGACTTTCTTCTCGCTGGTTACTGCATTGGTGTTTTACACTTCGAAGGTAGTAGGTAAAGCCAAACGAGCCATGTTGATAGGATGGACTGTATTGGCGATAGTAATCTTTGCTGGTGGCACCATCATAAACGAAGTGGAATCGGTATGGGAGAACCGTGGAGAGAACCAAGCCGTCAAAAGAGAACAGCAAACCCTTCGTGGCAACCAATGGGCAAAATATGCTACTGGTACGGTTATGGCGCCCATGATGTTTGTATTGCCATTCCCGACCATGGTGGATGTGGCTGAACAACACAACCAAGAGGTGATGCATGGTGGAAACTTTGTACGCAACTTCTTCGGCATCTTCGTCATTATAGCAATATATACCGCTTTCTTTGTAAAGAAGAACTGGCGCAATTTGACGCTGATTGGCGCCTTTGTGGTTGGGTATCTGGGTGTGGTGAGTATGAGTGGATTTGCCAACTCGGAGCGATTCTTACTGCCCGGATTGCCGGTATTGCTGATACTGGCTGCCTATGGCATGTCGGAGCTCACCGCAAGGACATACAAGTGGGTAACCATGTGGTATTATGTGGTGGTAGTCATGGCATTGGCATGGGCATTCTTTAAAGTGGGCAGCAGAGGGATGTTTTGATTGAACACGAATTACCACGAATTAGCCATTAATTACTTTGTATACCACAACTGGCTACCACTGATTTAACGCAAATTGCCGCGAATTAGCCATTAATTACTTTGTATACAACAGCTGGCTACCGAAGATTTAAACGCGAATTACCACGAATTAACCGCGAATTTTAATTAATGGATAATTATATGGGAATTAATGTTTAATGTGACGCGAATTACCACAAATTAACCGCGAATTTTAATTAATGGATAATTATATGGGAATTAATGTTTAATGTGACGCGAATTGCCGCGAATTAGACACGAATAATTATATGGTCAATTACATGGGAATTAATGTTTAAGTAACGCGAATTACCACGAATTAACCGCGAATTTTAATTAATGGTCAATTACATGGGAATTAATGTTCTGACGTGAAACGCGAATTGCCGAGAATTAGACACAAAAATTATATGGTCAATTACATGGGAATTAATGTTTAATCTAACGCAAATTGCCACGAATTAACCACGAATATTTATATGGTCAATTACACGGGAATTAATGTTTAATCTAACGCAAATTACCACGAATTAACCGGGAATTTTAATTAATGGTCAATTACATGGGAATTAATGTTTAATGTGACGCGAATTGCCGCAAATTAGACACGAATAATTATTTGGAAAAGAATACTGTGAAAATTACTGAATATATCCAACTATGAAAATTGCATACCTTTGGGGCGGAATGAATAGAGGCGGTGCGGAGACATTGCTCCTTGATATGTTTGAAAATGCCGAAACTGCACCATTCGACTTTATCGGCATTCACAGAAAAGGAGGCAACCTGCAAGAGGCTTTTTACAACACCTCCCATACCCTGCATTGCTGCCATCCTGCAAAAGGAAGGTTCATCGGTTATTTCCGCAAATTGCGTGCATTGCTCAAAAGCCACCAAGTGACTGTGGTGCATGCACAACAGTTTCTTGATTGCGTTTATGCAAAGATCGCTACAATCGGTACCGGAATCAAGGTTGTTCAAACATTCCACGGATATGACTACGACGCCAATTGGTGGAGCCGATTATTGATACGTGTCAGCCTGAGGTGGGCCGACGCCAACTGCTTTGTAAGCCATCAGCAAAAGCAATACTACCAAAACCGCTATCGACTAAAGGATACTTCAAAGCTGCATATCATATATAACGGAATCAATTTTTCGAAACTGACCATTGCCGACTGCATTCCAAACAAATCCATCGTGCAATCAAACAAATTGAAGATGGCCATGGTAGGCAACTTCGTATCGGTACGCAATCCAATGTTTGTATGCCGTTTCCTTAATCTATTGCAAAAAGCGAGTATGGATTTCGATTTTTATTTTATCG
>CALEPD010000111.1 GCA_937910265.1 uncultured Bacteroidales bacterium | reverse complement strand
ATGCCGGTATTGCCCCCCTTTTCTTGTATTTTGGATGAGGCATACGACAATACGGTAAATCGAAACTGGCGTCCAGCTGTTCGGTGGTCAACGGCGGTTGTGCCGGATTGACAACCACATACTTATCGCCCGTTTGTTGAACGATATGCCTTTGCTCGATTTTGTTGGTTTCAAGCTCGATGAGATGAAAGTTCTCGGCATGCTTGCGCTTGCTGGCTTGGCACGTCTCGAACGAATGCAAATCTATCACATTGGGACCCAACTCGGGCTTTTCATCTACAAGATAAGCCATTTGCGGGATAGAACGCAAGGTTTCTATAGGCGAATTGTTTTCGAGTGCTTTGGCAAATTCAAGCAAAACATGCTCAGCCATGCCATACACCAACCAATCGGCACTACATTCGCAAAGAATTGAAGGTTTGAGAGAGTCGCTCCAATAATCGTAATGAGCCAAACGTCGCATCGATGCTTCCACACCTCCGATAACAACAGGAACATCGGGATACAGCTGCTTCAGAATCTTTGAATAGCAATATGTGGCATAATCAGGACGAAAACCGAAGTCGCCCCCAGGTGTATATGCATCGTCGTGGCGCAAGCGACGTGCTGCCGTATAATGATTAACCATCGAATCCATCACACATGACGTTACACCGAAAAACAATCTTGGTCGTCCGAATTTCTTGAAATCGCGCAGATCATCACGCCAGTTGGGCTGCGGAATGATGGCCACCTTATAGCCTACCCTTTCAAGCATGCGTCCGACAACTGCGGTTCCAAAGGATGGATGATCGATATAGGCATCGCCTGAGACGATGATGATATCCACCTCAGACCATCCTTTGCGTTTCACTTCATCAAGTGTTATAGGTAAAAATTGCATAATACGGCACTTAATTTATATCGATAACAAAAGCTGACATGGATAATTCTGTATCGAACAACCCGATGTCAGCTCTCTCTATCATCCTCAAAGAGGTTTACTATCATTCAGGCAAGTTCTCAGAATTGACTAATGGTAAATCAATTCAAGAACACCCTTTTATCCACACGGCAATCAACCTTTGATAGCCTTGATGCCGGGAAGTTCCTTACCTTCGAGATATTCAAGCATTGCACCACCACCGGTGGACACATAGCTCATCTGATCGGCGAGACCCATTTGTTTAACGGCTGCAACAGAGTCGCCACCTCCAACGGCAGCAAAACAACCTTGCTTGCAACTTTCAGCCACATAAGAAGCGATTTCGCGGGTACCTTTTGCGAAGGTGGGTAATTCAAATACGCCTGCAGGACCGTTCCACAAGATGGTCTTGCTGTTCATAATCACATCCTGAAGCATCTTGCAACTTTCGGGGCCACAGTCCATTGACTCCCAACCATCCGGAACTGCATTAGAAGGAACGATTTGAGTATTTGCATTGTTGGAGAAATCGTCTGCGATGACGCTGTCGGAGGGTAAATAGTATTTAACACCAAGTTCATCCATCTTTCTCATCAACTCGAGAGCCAATTCCATCTTGTCGTCTTCGCAAATAGAATTGCCGATTTTTCCACCCAAAGCCTTAGTGAAGGTATAACGCATACCACCAATAATAACCATGTTGTCGACCTTGTCGAGCAGATTTTCCAAGATGCCGATTTTGCTGCTAACCTTACTTCCACCAATAATGGCAGTGAAAGGACGTGGAGGATTTTGCATCAATTTCTCCAAGTTTTCAACCTCATGTTCCATCAAGAAACCGAAGTATTTGTCGTTGGGGAAGAATCGTGCGATAACAGCAGTGGAGCTATGTTCACGGTGAGCTGCACCGAAAGCATCGTTGATGTAGCAATCGCCCAATTTGGACAACTGTTCAGCCAACTCAACGCCGCCCTTTGTCTCCTCGGGATAGAAGCGTATATTTTCGAGCAACATTACCTCACCGGATTTCATCTGGCGAGCCATTTCGGAAACGGTTTCACCGAGCAACTCTTGGGTAAAGAGAACAGGGCGACCAATCAAGGTTTCGAGATGCTTTGCAACTGGAGCCAAAGACAATTCTGGTTCAAATCCACCTTTTTTAGGACGGCCGAAGTGAGCCATAATAATGATTGACGCACCATCGGCCAACAATTTGTTGATGGTGGGCAAAGATTCGCGCATACGGGTGTCGTCGGTAATGTTTTTATTTTCATCGACGGGCACATTGAAATCAACGCGCAGCAAAACTTTTCTTCCGTTAAAATTTATATCATTAATAGATTTCATTTTCGCTATATTTTATATTGTCAATTAATGTTCATGAACTGGTTCAGCGACAGCCGCACCGATATACAATGCGGTCAACATGGTAAATACGAACGCTTGGATGTAAGCAACCAAACACTCGAGTACACTGATAAATACGCTGAATATAACCGAGACTACTGAAACGACACCACCAACAGAGACTGAAATAGTGTTGCTGATGATAAAGATGATGACAACAAAACCCAAGATTACAATATGACCTGCAGTCATGTTTGCAAAAAGACGAATCATCAACACGATGGGTTTTGTGAACACACCTACCATTTCGACAACGGGCATCAACGGGAAGATTTTGAGCCAAGCAGGAACACCCGGGGTATTGAAAATGTCGACCCAATAGTGCTTGTTTCCGCTGATGTTGGTTATAAAGAAAGTTATAATGGCCAACGTAGCAGTTACTGCGATGTTGCCTGTAATATTAGCGCCTGCTGGGAAGAAAGGAATCAATCCCAAAATATTACATAAGAAGATAAAGAAAAACAATGTCAACAAATACGGCAGATATTTCTCATACTTCTTTTCACCGATCATAGGAAGGGCGATGCTGTCGCGGACAAAGACGACAAGCATTTCGACAAGCGACTGCAAGCCTTTGGGCGCTCCCGAACCGCGTTTCTTATATCCATTGCGGGCAATGAAAACCAAAACTATAAGAAGAATGGTAGCAATGATGATTGCGGCCGAAACTTTGGTTATTGACAAATCGAGAGGCGCAACATATTTACCATTTTCATCAAGAATGGGGTTACCCGATTCATCGACACAGATGATTTGTTCTTTCTCTGTTCCGCCGCCAATTAAACGATAGCCTTTATAATCGGCGTGACCGTGTTCGAATTTACCTGACATGAACACATCCAACTTGCCATCATTAATTAAAATAATAGGCAGGTTTATCGACACGGCATGGCCATTGATGTCGAGAATGTGCCAAGTGTGGGCGTCAGTAACGTGTCCAATAATCACATCACCTGCATTAAACGATTCGGCAGCCGGTTCGTGATGAACGGACTCAGCCTGGTTGTGAACAGCAGTCTCTTCCTGGGCAACAAGAGGCAATGTGCCAAGCAATACAATTGCCAATAAAGAAAATAATTTTCTCATAGTATTCTGTGTGTTAAACTTCTTTCATATTGGTTTTTGACAAATTCTGGAATATGTCGAATTGCAATGAATCGAAAATGTTCAGTTGGTTCTCGGCAGTAGCACTCTCGGGATGGTTTTTCTCGAAAGCACGAAGATAACCTTTAAGAATGGTGCGTATTGCATCGGCTTTACCCATATCGTTCTCGGCGGCATAACGTTCCAAGAGGTGACAATACTTGGGAGACAACACAAATGTCATTTTCTTATTTTTACTTACCTTTTTCTTCACTGCAGACATATTTGCAATTTATCGCTTTTAAATTTGGAAACCGTAAGCTTTAAGGGTTTCCAGTATCTGGTTGGAACGTTCGGTATCGCCAAAGTTGTCTTTCACTTGTGCGGCCAAGGTGTACAATATCTGGGCTGTTTCCATTTTTGCATTCTGAACACCAGCTGCTTTATCGACGCCGAAAGAATTCAAGAATACCCAATATTGCTGGTAGTAGTCATAGATATCGTTCCACATTTCCAATCCAGCTTCCTTACCCAACACTTTGGAGTAGGTGGCAACCATATGGATGCAGTACTTGTCTCTCGGGAAATTGGATTTGGGGAAGAGTGAATCGGCCATATTTATCAAAGCTACAGCCTTTTCAGTTTCGCCTTTATTCCAAAGATCGTCAGCCAGGACGACAAAGTTCTGACGCTGAACTGTACCCATATTCAAACTGATGGGGTCGACATAGATTTCGGCATTCAGATTACCCCATTTCAATGGCTCGCCATCGATACCGTTGAGGTAGTAGTCGGCAGAGAAATCGGTATTGGATCTTTCCCCTATGCCACCATTAACATCAATCATCTCGGATGGTTTATAGGGAAGAATCTTATAGTTCATTGCATCCTGAATGCAATAGTGATCGACATGCGGGAATACGTTTCTAATATAACCCGGATTCATGATATTGATATCGCGCATAAACTTGTTTGTACCGAGGATATCCAATATCATCAATTCATGACGATAGAGAACGTTTGTCTTGATTTCCCACTTGACAACAGGGTCGATTAGCGCAGCCTGCTCCATTGTAATAACGCCAGTTTCGACCAATGCGGGGATATCGAGAGTGATTTTGAAACGTTTGGTAGGAACCACCATCACGTCGCCCTGAGGGGTAGAATGGGTGAAGCGTTCGGGATGGTCACGCATCAACGCAAGCACTTCAGTAACCTCAAGATACTCATTACTTCTATCCAATACACCATAGCGATCCTTTCCTAATCCATAAAAGTCTTTAGTCAAAGTAAATGGCAATGGGTCGGAGTCGTAGAGTTTGTTGTAAAGTTGCTCAACGTACCAATACATACCCGAAAGAGTGTAGTTGAGTACTCGGACATCGGTTCGTGTGCCTTCAACCTCCTGAGCATACCACAAGGGGAAAGTATCGTTATCGCCAAAGGTAATCAGGATACCATTCTTTTTGATTGATTTCAGATAGTTCTGAGCGAAATCGCGGGCTGCGTATTTCTCAGAACGGTCGTGGTCGTCCCAGTTTTGGGCAGCCATCAATACCGGTACACCCATACAAAGCACGAAACATACGGGCAAGATAAACTTATACAGTTTTTGGTTTTTGAACAATGCTGTAATCCAATTAGCCAACGCCATGACACCTATACCAATCCAAATAGCAAAGAAGCAAAATGAACCGACAAAAGCATAATCACGTTCGCGGGGCTGACGAGGAGGCATATTCAAATAGAATGCGATTGCCAAACCTGTCATAACAAACATAATCAATACGATAAATGCATCCTTCGGGTGCTTGCGGAAGTGATAGATCAAACCGATGAGACCCAAGATTAATGGAAGCATATAGTAGGTATTACGGGCTTTGTTTTCCTTAAGGTCGGCAGGAAGGTTATCCTGAGGTCCGAGACGGGCTTCATCGATAAACTTAATACCCGAAATCCAGTTACCATGCAAATAATCGCGAGTGCCATCATCGTTGAAATAATGACCTTGGATATCGTTTTGTCGTCCTGCGAAATTCCACATGAAGTAGCGCCAATACATGAAACCGAATTGGTATCCGCTCATATATTTGAAATTCTGAGACTGTGACGGAGGTCTGTCGCCACGAACGGGGCCTGCCCAGTATTCGTAAAAACGGGGGTGCTGACGCTGGGTGTCGGCACTATACATTCGAGGCAAGAAACCTGTATGTTTTTCGCGGTATTTGTATTCGAGAGCATGGTCGGCAATGATGTACTCATCTTTGCCATTCCCGTCGACGCCCTTGACATATTTGGCATAGCCGTTTTCGACACCTATAGGAGAACCTGCCGTGTAGTACTGGCCAGAGAAGAGCGGAGTTTGGCCATACTGCTCGCGGCCGAGGTAGGCACGCATAGAAACAGCGTCCTTAGGAGCATTTTCATTTAACGGAGTATTGGTGTTGGCACGTATAACCAACACAAAAAAAGTAGAATAACCGATAATGAGCATCAAGAAACTCAAGACTGCGGCATTTAAAATCGGTTTGTTCTTCTTGGCGGAGGTGTACCATAAGCCGAAACTTATCAGCGCTGCCAACAATACAAAGAAAACGATTGCTCCACTATTAAACGGAAGTCCTATTGTATTGACGAAGAATACTTCAAATGCAGATATCAAATTAACAATACCCGGAATGATTCCCCAAAGGATGAGCGCCAGCAATACAACAGCGATGACGCCGCTGAGCAGAAAACCTTTGACAGTAACCTTGTTCCATTTCTTGAAATATACTACATAAACAATGGCGGGAACGGCAAGCAAGTTGAGCAAGTGGATACCAATTGCAACACCAACAAGCAATGAGATAAGCACCAGCCAACGGAGCTCAAGTCCATTGTCGGACTGTTCTTCCCATTTCAATATTACCCAGAAAACCAATGAGGTAAAGAGTGATGACATGGCATAAACCTCACCTTCGACAGCGGAGAACCAGAATGAA
>CALEPD010000110.1 GCA_937910265.1 uncultured Bacteroidales bacterium | reverse complement strand
ACATGATCGCCGCCATGAAAAAAGCCCGCGTAATCATAGCCCTGATAAACAAACATATGCCTTTCACATACGGTGACGCCAGAATACATTCATCGAAAATAAACGCTTTTGTCAGACACGATGCACCATTGGCCGACACCCCACCGACGCCGCTTTCGGAAACCGACATCACCATTGGCAAACACACCGCAGCACTCATTCCCGACGGAGCGACTCTTCAACTTGGCATCGGCAATATTCCGACTGCTGTACTGCACCAGTTGGGCAACCACAAACACCTTGGCATACACTCAGAGATGTTTACCGACGACGTAATCCCTTTGGTAGAGAAAGGTGTAATTGATGGAAGCCTGAAAGTTACCGACCAGGGCAAGTTGGTTGCCATGTTCCTAAAAGGCTCACACAAACTATACCAATATGTCGACCACAATCCGGACGTGCTTATGAAAGATGTCTGGTACACCAATTCCCCCTTCACCATTGCCAAAAACCCAAAGGTTGTAGCCATCAACTCGGCCATTGAAGTTGACCTTACGGGACAGGTTTGCGCAGATTCGATGGGAACACGCATATTCAGCGGCAGCGGCGGCCAACTTGACTTTATGATTGGCGCCACTTACAGTGAAGGCGGTATGCCTATCATAGCCATGCCATCCATCACCAACAAAGGTGCGAGCAAAATAGTGCCCACGCTCAGCGTCGGTGCCGGTGTGGTCACACCCAGAACATTAACACAATGGGTCATCACCGAGTATGGTGCCGTAAACCTGTACGGAAGATCTGCTCGCGAACGAGCAAAACTACTCATATCGATATCTCATCCGAGTCAACGGGAAAGACTTGAGCAAGAAGCAAAGTCAATCGGGTTGCTGTAAATCGATCAGCACCTGACGGACATGTCCCCGATCAGATATCATATATTGAACCAGCATCAATCATTTCCCGACATGGAAACAAATGACAAGGCAACGGAATTGACAGAATTGCACAAGTTACTGAAAAACTATCAGGACCTGCTATACGACATGGGTGAGGATGAATTTGTTGCACGCGGCAACGGCTTTTGCGACTCGAAATACAGCGAGGAATTCATCAATATGCAGATTGGCAAGATAGAGGCGAGGATAGAGGCGTTGGAAAGTATTTTAAGGTAACCTCTAAAATTTAAATTGCTGATAATAA
>CALEPD010000109.1 GCA_937910265.1 uncultured Bacteroidales bacterium | reverse complement strand
CATGGTGGCAAGCCAGCGCATAGACCCAGGCGGCCCGAAAGGAATTGGAAAGCAAGACGGGGCACTCCGTCATTTCCCCGGCAAAGGCCTCCGATTATCTTCTTTCGCCAGATGAGTCGGAGGATTGAGGGCCAAGACGGCAGAACTTAATACGAGCAAAAACAAATCAAACGACAATGAACGAAATAGATTGGAGTAGCCTTTCCTTTGGCTACATGAAGACAGACTACAATGTGCGCTGCTATTATCGTAATGGCGCATGGGGAGAGATAGAGAATTGCAGCGAGGAGACCATCCCCCTGCACATGGCTGCCACCTGCCTGCACTACGGACAGGAGGCTTTCGAGGGACTGAAGGCTTACCGTTGCCCTGACGGCAAGGTGCGTGTGTTCCGCTCCGACGAGAATGCGGCACGCCTGCAGAGCACCTGCCGTGGCATACTCATGCCCGAACTGCCCACAGAGAAGTTCAATGAGATGGTGGACCGTGTGGTGCGCCTGAACGAGCGCTTCATCCCTCCCTACGAGAGCGGTGCCAGCCTCTACATCCGTCCCCTGCTCATCGGCACCAGCGCCCAGGTGGGCGTGCATCCCTCCGAGGAGTATCTGTTCCTTATCTTCGTTACTCCTGTAGGACCTTACTTCAAAGGTGGCTTCATGGCCAATCCTTATGTTATTACCCGTCAATACGACCGCAGTGCTCCTCTCGGAACCGGCGTTTACAAAGTGGGTGGTAACTATGCCGCTTCCCTCAAGGCTCACACCGAGGCTTGTGCAGGTGGCAAGTATGCTTGCGAGTTCTATCTCGACGCCAAGGAAAAGAAATACATCGACGAGGCTGGCGCTGCCAACTTCTTCGGTATCAAGAATGATACTTACATCACTCCCCAGTCAACCTCAATCCTTCCCTCTATCACCAACAAGAGCTTGATGCAGTTGGCCGAGGATATGGGCATGAAGGTTGAACGCCGTCCTATCGCTGTTGAGGAATTGGCCGACTTTGAAGAGGCAGGTGCATGCGGTACTGCTGCTGTTATCAGCCCTATCGAAAGAGTTGACGATCCTGATACAGGCAAGAGCTACAATTTCGGCAAGGAGCCCGGTCCATGGAGCAAGAAACTCTACGAGCGTCTCCGTGCTATCCAGCTCGGCGAAGTTGAGGATGTTCACAACTGGAACACTGTAATCGACTAATTAAATTTGTTTGTTGATTTGATTTTTTGGTTAAATGCCGTCACTTTCGGGTGACGGCATTTCTCTTTTTCCAAATTATAGTCTATGGCTGTGTGTGGCGTTGGAGATGTGGCACCGGTTTGCTTTAGGGAGCCACCATTGTCGGCCGGTCAATGTTTTGGAATAAAAAAAAGTACCCGCCATCGGGTACTTTTTTTTAGATATGTCTGCGTTGATTATGCGCCGATTTTTGCTTTGTAAGCAGCTGCGTCCATCAAAGCGTCGATGTCAGCCATGTTCTCGGGTTTGATTTTCAAAATCCAACCAGCTCCGTAAGGATCGCTGTTGATGGCGGAAGCCTCTTCGAGAGCACTGTTGAATTCGATAACTTCAGCGTTAACGGGCATGAGAAGGTCAGCTACAGTCTTAACAGCTTCGATGCTGCCAAAAGCCTCGCCGGCTTCGATGGTTTCGCCTTCGCAGTCAACGTCAACAAATACGATGTCGCCTAATTCATGCTGAGCATAGTCGGTGATGCCAACATAAGCAAATTCGCCTTCGATTCTTACCCATTCGTCGTCTTGGGTATACTTTAAGTTTTCAGGTATATTCATTTTTTTTAGAAATTAAATGTTTTTATTTGAGACTGCAAAGGTACGTATTTTTTTTGTCTTGGGGGATAAAAAAAAGTCCATGTTGTTTTTTTTTTTTATCTTTGCATTGCAAAATGCCAGTTGGGCAATCTTATTTTAAATTTTTATTTATTCATTCTTAATCGTTTGCGACGATTTTTAAATTTCCTTTTTTATGTATAGTAAGTCGGATCTCGAATCCATGGCTCACATTGACTTAATCAATTTGGCCAAAGAACTTAAAATGTCCCGTCCTGATAGACTGGATAAGTCTGATCTTGTGTACAAAATACTGGATCACCAAGCCGCAAATCCTCCCATCACTTCCCCAACCGACGCACCTAAGGCCCGTCCCAAACGAGCGCGGATGAAACCGACACCAGTTGCCGAATCGTCGATAAAACCCAAGCAGGGAGACGATAGCGACGATGTAACGAATGGCGACGCCGACAAAACTGGTGGAAACACATCTCCACGTCAGGCAAAATCGGCCGGACGCGGTTCCAAGGATAAAAACAGGGAAGTCAGAGCCAGTGTTGAGCAACATGTGGTTCTCCCCGATATCAATGTGATTGAAATGCCGACAATTCCTGTCATTCCCGAAGTAATGGCTCCTACGGCTAAAATTATAACCAAATCAGCATCTTCTTCATTAAGTATGTCCGACAATCTGCCGGAGGTGACAGCAGAGCCATCCGAAGGCGAAAAACGCGAATCTGAAGCGCCAAATGCCAAGAGCCAACGCAAAGGAAAGTCCGACAAATCCCAACAATCCGAACAACCCAAACGCAAGGGTAGGCCGAAAAAGAGCAACCAATCGGAAAAGAAGCAAGATGCCGATGTTCATGAATCTCCTGTGGCGGCAACCTCCGATAATAAGGAAGAACCGAATGCAGATGCTAATGCCACCCAAACCATTCAATCCGATAAGAATGCGCAGCGTGAGTCTGCCGACAATTCTGAAAACCCCTCAGCAGTAGATTCCCAGACCGAACAGCAACAGTCATCCGATGCGGTAAATGCCGAAAATGGAGAAGGCGCGCAGTCTGAATCCAAGCACGCCGGCAAGAAAGGCCATTTCGACCGTCATGATAAAAAACAGCAAGGAGGACAATTCCCAAAACGTCCTCTGTATGGATTTGAGATGGAGGGTGTCATCGAAGCGGAAGGCGTACTCGATATTGTAGGCGATGCCGCGTTCTTGCGTTCGTCCGATTACAATTACTTGGCTTCACCCGACGATATTTTCATACCTCCCCATACAATGCGCACTTATGGCCTGAAGCAAGGCGATACCGTGCGTGGTACAATACGCCCCCCAAAGGGCTTTGAGAAGAGTTTTCAGATAGTGAAAGTGGTTTCAGTCAATGGATTGGAGCCTTCGCTATTGCGCGACAGGGTTCTTTTCGAATCCTTGACACCGTTGTTCCCGCAGGAGAAATTCCAATTGACTGGTCACCCAGGTGAAACATTGTCAACCCGACTCATCGATATGTTCACTCCTATCGGAAAGGGTCAGCGTGGTCTCATCGTTGCTCAGCCAAAGACAGGTAAGACTATGCTGCTCAAGTCAATAGCCAACGCAATAGCGGACAATCATCCTGAAGTCTATATGATCGTGCT
>CALEPD010000108.1 GCA_937910265.1 uncultured Bacteroidales bacterium | reverse complement strand
AGGAACAGTTCATTATTGGAAGCCGTCACAAACTGAAATTATTAGACATCGGAGAAAATGGCAGTTTCAGTATTCCCGCCGCGTTTGTGGGATGCCACAAAGGTGGGTCGTACACAACCCTCGACACATGCATCGAGACCATTTTCAACGAAATGGCAGGCCTTACCTACAGTCACTCCTTCAACGAAAAAGCCTCTTTTGCAGTCAACATTCCGGCATATTTTTACCAAAACTTATCGGCCGAGCCATACACCACCTTCACCGAAGGATGGGGCATTCATCCTACAATCAGCACAAAACTGATGTCGACCAAAAATTCGGTATCGGCAGAATTGGGATATTGGCATAGCCATCAATACATGTCACCAACTGGAAGCATTTTATACCAATCGGTATCGAACTTCGACGAATGGCACATCCGTCCGTACAGAAACATGGTCACGATGACTATCAATTACCAACACGAATTCAAACGCCTCATACTGGCAGCTGACGCCCAGTTTTACTATGATACCGACCAAAAAGACATGGAATTGGCGTTCGGTTTATACATGAGGTTCAAACACACCTTCAAACTTTTGTAAATACTCCCCTACCCCATTTCACACATACTTGTTGAGGGAGCTGGACAAACGCACCATTTTTGCTGTTACTTTTGTTGCTGAAGCATCCATTCGGACACCCCGTGCCATTCGAAAACATAATTCTGTTTATCAAGCAATTGACAATACTTCCATTGTCACTCTTTCGCACAGGTTTCTGCCAACCAGAAAGGCAAAATCCACACAAAAACAATACACCGCACCCATCCTGATTTTCCCAATCGACACACAGCCGCCGCCACAAAACCACAACAAACTGTGCCATAACACTTTGCACAACACCAACAACAAGTATAATCACCTAATCCATTCTATAGTTGTAAAACACAAAAAATATGCGTATCTTTGCACGCATTTGAATCGCAATAAACAAATATAAAAAGAAACACAAATTCAAAGACTTATGAAAAAAGCCTTACTTTTTGTGGCTGTTGCTGTGCTCATGGGCAGCAACGTGTCAGCTCAAAAAAAACAAAAAACGAATACCGACAATGGTGGCATCAGCATTGAAATGATGCAAGAAATTCAGAAAAGCTATACCGGAAGCACCACAGACAAAGCCCTTCGCAACATCATGGTGAACAACAGTCCGGCGAAATTAGCATTAAACCACGAAAATGCCACCAAATTCAATTCAGACTTCTCACACCGTGTAGAAAGCATCGCCATCAGCGACCAAGAGTCGTCGGGACGTTGCTGGATGTTCACCGGAATGAATGTTCTGCGCAACCAGGCCATCCGCAAATTCAACCTGCCTGCCACATTCCAATTTTCACAAGCCCATTTGTTCTTCTACGACCAGCTCGAAAAATCGAATCTCTTCCTCCAGGCAATGATCGACACCTACAAAGAGCCCATTGACGGCCAGCAGGTACAATGGTTATTCAAGAACCCCATCAGCGACGGTGGCCAATTCACCGGCGTAGCCAACCTGATTGACAAATACGGATTGGTTCCATCAGACGTAATGCCTGAGACCTACAACACCAACAACACTTCGAGCATCAGCAACCTGATAAGCCTCAAGTTGCGTGAATACGGCCTCGAGTTGCGTGAAATGGCAGCACAAAAAGGCATGACACCCGAAAAACTGAAGAGCCGCAAGACCGAGATGCTCAGCACCATCTACCGCATGCTTGCCCTCACTTTCGGAGAGCCTCCAACCCAATTCACCTGGACCCAAAAGGATGCCTCAGGCAAGATTGTAGAGACTGCCGAATACACCCCGAAATCGTTCTACGAGAAATTCGCCAAGACAGACTTCTCGAAATACTACATGGTAATGAACGACCCCACCCGTGAATACTACAAAGTATATGAAATACAATACGACCGTCACGTATACGATGGGCAGAACTGGCGTTACATCAACTTGCCCATGGAAAAAATCGCTCCCATGTGCATTGCCTCAATCAAAGACAGCACCATGATGTATTTCAGCTGCGACGTAGCCAAATTCCTGAACCGCGAAAAGGGATTCATGGATGTAAACAACTACGACTACGGCTCACTCATGGGCACCACCTTCGGAATGGACAAGAAAGAACGCGTCAGCACCTTTGCCAGCGGAAGCAGCCATGCCATGACCTTGTGCGCTGTTGACCTCGACAAAGACGGCAAGCCCATCAAATGGATGGTTGAAAACAGTTGGGGCAGCAGCTACGGCTACAAAGGATTCCTCATCATGACCAACGACTGGTTCAACGAATACATGTTCCGCGTTGTTTTGGAAGAGAAATACATCACCGACGAGGTTAAGAAACTGCTTGACCAAGAGCCGATAATGCTTCCTTCCTGGGACCCCATGTTCGCACCTGAAGAATAGCAAAAAAAGAAGACAATAGAATAAATATTTAAACTAACACCAATTTTTCAATGAAAAAAGTATTTTTATTTTTGGCAGCAGCCGCAATCTGCACCAACGTTTTTGCACAAGATGCAAAAGCCGAAGAGAAAAAAGAAGAAGGCTACAAATTCACCGTTGTTAAAGAACTTCCTGTAACCTCTGTTAAAGACCAAAACCAAGCCGGTACCTGCTGGAGCTACAGTGCACTCGCATTTATTGAAGCCGAATTGCTCCGTATGGGAAAAGGCACCTATGACCTCAGCGAAATGTACATTGTAGCCAACACCTACAATGACCGCGCAAAAGCAGCAATCCGCACCCACGGCGACGTTAGCTTCAGCCAAGGCGGCAGCTTCTATGATGTCATCTACGGTATGAAAACTTTCGGTTTGGTACCTGAAGAGCAAATGCGTCCCGGCGTCATGTACGGCGACACCCTCTCCAACCACAATGAACTCAGCGCCCTCACCAACGCTATGGTTAAAGCCATTGCCGAAGGCGACCTGAAGAAACTCCAAAGCAAAGACAACCAGTTGCTCTGCACCAAAGCCATTGCAGCTGTTCACGCCATCTACTTAGGCGAGATGCCCGAGAAATTCACCTACAACGGCACTGAATACACCCCCATGTCATTCTACAAGAGCTTGGGCCTCAATGCTGACGACTATGTAAGCATCACCAGCTACACCCACCATCCTTTCTACGAGAAATTCATCCTCGAGATCCAGGACAACTGGCGTTGGGCTTCTTCATACAACGTGCCTCTTGACGAAATGATGGCCATCTTCGACAATGCTATCGAGAACGGTTATCCTATCGCTTGGGGTAGCGACGTTAGCGAGCAAGGTTTCCGCATCGGAACCCGCAAAGGTTTCTGCGTACTTCCTGAAACCAACGCAGCTGCCGCCAGCATGCAGGGAAGCGACATGGCTCGCTGGACCGGCATGGGTGCAAAACAAATCCTTGACGAAGCTGCCAAACACCCCACACCACAACGTTGGGTAACCCAAGAAGAGCGTCAGCTTGCTTACGACAACTACGAAACCACCGACGACCACGGCATGTTGATCTACGGTACCGCCAAAGACCAAATGGGCAACGAGTACTACATGGTTAAAAACAGCTGGGGCAACTATGGCGAATACAACGGTATGTTCTACGCCAGCAAGGCTTTCGTTCGTTACAAAACCATGAACATCATCGTTCACAAAGACGCCCTCCCGAAGGACATCAAGAAAAAACTTGGCATTAAATAACAATTGCAATACAAGACATAAAAAAGGGAACCTGTACGGGTTCCCTTTTTTTATGGTAACCTCTAAAATTTAAATTGCTGATAATAAAATAAATACATATAAATCTCG
>CALEPD010000107.1 GCA_937910265.1 uncultured Bacteroidales bacterium | reverse complement strand
TATGATCTTATTTTTCTTCAGATAGCGCTCTTCCTCGGAGAACACGCAGCCGCAGTACTTCTGCATATAGAGTCCGAGCTCGCGGGCTCTGGCTTGGCCTTCGCGGAAGCCTACGCGGAAATCGCGATAGAGGAATTCAATACCTGAATCTTTCGCTAGTTTTTCGCAAACTTTCTTTAGTTCTTCATGTTTCTGATAAGGCGAGACAAGTAATGTTGTCGTAAAAGCATCGTAGCCGTGCTTTGCGGCATAGCGGCGGGTGGTGCCGGGGTATCCGAATACGAAGGTAAAGTCTCCCTCTTCAACACCTTTCAACGAAATGGTAAGATGTTTGAGCGGCTGGTAAGGAATGTTGTCTTTGCTGAAGGTGGCAGGCTTACCGTTTTTGTCGGTATAGACACGGAACATCGAGAAGTCGCCGGTATGACGAGGCCACATCCAGTTGTCGGTATCGCCACCGAATTTACCGATGTTTGAAGGAGGGGCGCCTACAAGGCGGACATCTCTAAACACCTCGTTGATATACATGAAATACTGGTTGCCGTAATAGAATGGTTTAATGATGGCTTCGTAATGGGTACCCTCTTCGTTTTCGGAGGTGATCTTGGCTATGTTCTTATCAACAATGGCCTTTCTTTCAGACTCAGGCATGTCGGGTTTAACACCTTTGAGAACCTGGTCGGTAACATCTTCCATGCGAACCAAACGAGTAGCAGTCAAACCCTTGCAAGGAATCTCTTCTTTGCGGGACATGGCCCAAAAACCATTGGTGAGGTAGTCGTTTTCGACAGTACTGTTGCTAGTAATGTAGTAGTAGCCGCAATGGTGGTTGGTGAGGAAAAGCCCTTGATCGCTGACGAACTCACCTGTGCAACCCTGATTGAACAATATGATTGCATCTTTGAGGCATGCATTGTTTATATCGTAAATATCTTTGGCGGTAATACGCATACCAGCCTTTTGCATGTCGGCTTCATTCTTATGCAGCAACATCGGAATCCACATACCTTCATCGGCCAAAACCGGCAAGGTGAAAACTGCCAAAAGCAGTGCAAAAACTATTCTCTTCATTCTTATATTGATTATTTTGAAAGTGCAAAAATACAAAAAAAGTTCAGAAAAACAACGATAATCACTATACTTTTTGTATTTTTGCACTTTAATTAACCGAAACAACAGGCAATGCGATGCAACTAACTATAGACTACCCATGGTATTTTGTACTTTTGTGTGTGGCGTTGGGGGCCGTATACGCCTCCGTGCTTTACCTGCACAACAAACGCAGTGTGCTGTCGCCCACTGTTGCTAAGATACTCTTCTTATTTCGTTTTGCCGCAGTTGCGCTGACGGCATTTTTACTGCTTGCCCCTTTGGTGAAACAGAATGTGCATGAAACAGAGAAGCCCATTGTGATTGTAGCGCACGACAATTCGGAATCGATAACGCGCTGCGGCGACTCGCTTTATTATGTCACGGAATATGCCCAGCAGATGCAGCTGTTGCAACAGGCATTAGGGAAAAGTTACGAGGTGGTGAACTACACATACGGCGAAACTGTTGCCATTGTTGACGGTATCGACTCGGTGAAATATGACGAAAACGCCACCGACATATCAGAACTGCTGACCGAGGTGTCGAACCGATTTCACAACCGCAATGTGGGTGCGCTGCTGATAGCAGGCGACGGCATATACAACAGAGGAATCAATCCCACTGATGCACTGACAGGCATAACCGCACCTGTGTTCACCATTGCCATGGGTGACACCGCCGAACGCCGCGACGCCAGCATCGTCGACATACGGTACAACAAGGTGGCTTACCTCGGAAACAAATTCCCCATAGCTGTGAGGGTGAAGGCAACACATCTGAATGGAGAACGCAAAACCCTGACCATAAAACACAAAGGGAAAGTACTCCACAGCCTCACACTTGATTACAATAGCAACGATTTTGAACATACCGAAACTGTGACCATTGATGCCACAGAGGTAGGGCTTATGAATATAGAGATACAACTCGGGCACGCCGAAAAAGAAGAAACCTATCGCAACAATCTGAGCAACATAGCTATAGAAGTGATAGACAGCCGCCAAAAGATTGCCATTATTGCCGCGGCGCCGCACCCTGACATATCAGCTCTGCAACAAAGCATCGCCAGCAACAGCAACTATGAAGTTACTTGCATGCTTGCCTCTAAATATCCTTCGGAACAAGAAGACAACTACGACCTTTATATACTTCACAACCTGCCCAGCCACAGGCAACCCTTGCCACAATCCCTGCAAGGCAAAATCGACAATACTCCAGTAATTGCCATAGTGGGAACCGAGACAGACCTGCAACAACTGAACAAACTGGAACTTGGACTTCAGATAAACACCCGACTGAGAAAATACAACGAAGTCACCCCCATATTCAACCAAGCCTTCTCATTCTTCACCCTTGAGGATCAAGTGCAACAAAATATTGCACTGTGGCCGCCGCTGTTGTCACCCTTCGGCGTATACAAGGTGACCGGAAACGGTCAGAATTTGCTCACCGCCAAGATAGGCACCGTGAACAGCGGGCAACCACTGGTGGCTTTTGTATGGCAGCACGAAGCACGCCGGGCCTTCATTACCGGAGAAGGGCTATGGCGATGGCGCATCACCGACTATCAGATGAACGGAACACATGACAATTTCGACCAAATGGTAGAGAAGATGATTATATGCACTTCGCTGCAGGTGAACAAAAAGAAATTCCATGTACCCGCCGGTCCGGTATATTCGGAGAGCGTCAACGTTGAAATAGGTGCAGAGTTATACAACGACAATTTCGAACCGGTAAACAGTACCGACGCCATACTGACGCTAAAAAGTCCTGACGGCACACAAAACGAATATCCCTTCAGCCGTTCGGGAACGGGCTACCGTCTCAATCTGGGCACATTGCCAGCCGGCACATACCAATACTCGGCCAAGGCAAGTCTGAACGGAACGAACCACAGCGCCTCAGGAGCATTTGTGGTGGAAGCATTCAACAATGAGGATCTAAGCTTGAAAGCCAACCATTCGCTTCTTAACACACTGTCGGCAACCACAGGAGGAGAAATGCTACACCCGGACGAGTTGCCGCAATTTGCGAAATTGCTGAGACAACGCGACAACATAAAATCCGTCATCTACACACAGACCCGATACAGCGACCTACTGAACACTCCCCTGCTTCTTATCATCATACTAGTATTGATCAGTGCTGAATGGATTGCAAGAAAATATAACGGAGAACTATGAAAAACAACGGGATAGTAAAAGAGGCATCGACCCTGCTCAGCGGAAACGTGGCGGCCCAAGCCATTGCGTTGCTGGCTTATCTTATCCTAACCCGTATATTCACACCCGAAGATTTCGCCATATACAACATCTTCTACAGTTATATCGAGGTACTCATCATCTTCTCGACATGCAAGTATGAGCTTTCGGTAGTGGCGTCAGACACCAACCGGGAGGCTTCAGCCATAGCACAGTTTGCAATCAAATGCAACACACTGTTCTCTCTGGTTCTGATTTTACTGTTTGCCATATTGTTCTACTTCGACAGCCTTCCCGGAAACCTCAAACAACTGGAGTGGGTGGTACTTCTTATACCCTTCCTGGTATACTTCACAGGTACCTCACGGGTTTATGCCGCACTCTTCAACAGGTTTCACCAATACCGTCAAATTGCCGTTTCGGAGACTGTAAACGCAGGAGCCGCCACGGTGATGAAAATCCTATTCGGAAAACTCGGCTGGATATTCGGAGGAATGCCCCTGGGACAAACTTTGGGAAAGCTGGCAGGCAATGTAAACTATCACCTCAGCCTGAGCAAACTGGACCGGCCCAAAACAACATGGCAGGAACAAAAGACGGCAGCATCGAAATTCAGGAACTTCCCACTGTATGTAGCCACCAAAGATTTCATGAACAGTTTTTCCGCCAATCTGCCCTTTTTATGGGCTGCATCCTATTTCGACAAGGTGGAGATTGTTCTGTTTTCGCTGGCGCTCGTGGTATGCTTACGACCCGCAAATATTCTTAACACAGCATTCGAGAAAGTATTGTACGCACAAGTGGTTGAAAAGGTAAGGCTCCGACAGTCGATATCAAAAATAATATCGAAATTCGCCCTCATCATCAGTGCCGCCGCGTTGCCGGTTCTGGCACTTGTATTTGTATATGCCGACCCCTTGTTTGTATTTTGTTTTGGAGACAATTGGGAAGGATGCGGATTCTACATCAGATGTCTCATACCCTACGTGTTCATAACGCTGACATCCACATCACTGATGTTTATTCCAAATGTGTTTTCAACACAACGCACCGAATTTATATTTTATGTGGTACTGCTGCTGCTCCGCATCGTCGCACTATGGACAGGCATTAAGGCAGGTGACTTTCATATTGCAGCCATGCTATACATTTCGGCCGGCATTTTGATAGCAATAACCTTGCTGGTTTGGTATCTTAACCAAATACACCACTACGAAAAAAGTATCAAGGAATAATCCTCCGCGTCGTTACACAACCCTTATAAAACAAAAAAAAGCGGCCCTGAAAAGACTGCTTTATATTTTTGTGATTCCGCTGCGATTCGAACGCAGGACCTACTGCTTAGAAGGCAGTTGCTCTATCCAGCTGAGCTACGGAACCCT
>CALEPD010000106.1 GCA_937910265.1 uncultured Bacteroidales bacterium | reverse complement strand
GGCGTCGCGGCTAAAGAGGTCGCCAGGACGGGTATGCAGCTCGCGCATGATGATTTTGTCGTTGGTAATGGTGTTACCCTCGACAATGACATTTCGGATGCGAGCCTGTTTGCCTTCTACGATTCGGACCTCGATGTCGATTGAATCGTTCTCCACACCCACTTCAACTGGAGTGGCCGAGAAGAATAGGTATCCGTTGTCCATGTACAACGAGGTAATGTCGGTACCTGAAGGATTGTATGTCATATTCTGTTCCAACTCGGTACGGTTATAAGGATCGCCTTTCTTGATACGCAAATGGCGTTGAAGACGGTCGGACGAATAGACCGAATTGCCGGCAAAGTTTATATTGCGGAAATAAAATTTGTTACCCTCGTGGATTGTAACAACGACTTTCATGCGGTCTTGTTTTCCCTTTTTACGGTCGCTGATGTCCAAATCGGCGGGGTCGACCATCCAGACAGTATCTTTTACAATACGGGCATCGCGGTAACCTTGTTCGTTGTAGTAAGCTATGATTGCATCTAAATCGTCATTCATTCCGGTCTCATCGTATTTCGATTTTTTCCAGAAACCACCTGTCCAGAAATAAAGTTTTTTAGCATAGTGGACATCGTGGGTGTTTTTCATCTTTCTCATCAACACATTGGAAGGGACAGACTTGTTGCCTACAAAAATCAAAGAGTCGATTTTGACTTTCTTTCCTCTTTTCACATTGTAGGTCACCGAGACACGGTCGTTCTTGCCTCCAGTGGTATCTTTGGTGACAACAGGATCACACTGCACAGCAGTATAACCCTTTTCCATATAGTAGCTGAGTATGATGTTTTTGGTTGTAGTAAGCATATTTTCGGTCACCACATCGCCAGTTACCACGTTCATGTCTTCACGCAGTTTATCGGCTTCGCTACCTCTGACGCCGGTGAAATTGAAATATGACAATTTTGGTCGAGACTTAAGGATGATTTTAAGGAAAATACTTTTGCCTTGGATACGGGTGACCGTGATTTTGATATCTTCGAAGAGACCTTGTTTCCAAAGGTTGTCGATGGCGGTGGAGATTCTGTCACCAGGCACTTTGATCTCGTCACCCACATGCAAACCGGCCACAAGCAACACCATACGTGTATCGTAGTTTTCGGCACCCTCAAAGTCGATGGCGGCGATTTCATATGTTCTGGGTGTAAGATAATCTATATCAATATTGGCAGCGCCTCCAACAACAACTTGCGACCAACTGCAGAAGGGCAACAAAACCAATAATGTTGCAACTAAAAGTATTTTTCTCATTTGCTCAATACAAAATATAATACGAGTATAACTATGTAATAACAAAAAACGTTGTATTTTAGTACGTCACCCCTATTTTATTTCATTTTTTCTTAACGTGGCAACGGCAATCGGCCATACCTACCTAACCTGCTCTCCGGTCTTTCCGAAACGCCGTTGACGCTTTTGGTAATCGACCACAGCGTCGAAGAAATGCTCGTGTCGGAAATCGGGCCAAAGCAAATCGGTGAAATAGAACTCGGTATAGGCCATCTGCCAAAGCATGAAGTTGCTAATGCGGTACTCGCCACCGGTTCTGATCAACAAATCAGGATCCGGCATATCCTTTGTTGCAAGATAGTGACGGACAGTATCTTCATTGATTTCATTCTGTTGTAATTTTCCAGATACCACATCGGAAGAGATTGATTTGAGAGCCTGATGCATTTCCCAACGTGCGCTGTAACTCAGGGCAAGTACGAGCGTCATGGCAGTATTGTTGGCAGTAGTTTCGATGCATTGCTGCAACTTGGCACGCGAACGTTGGGGTATGCGGTCCATGTCGCCAATAGCCTGCAGCCTGACATTGTTATCCATAAGTGTTTTAGTCTCGTCCTGCACCGCTTTGATGAGCAATTCCATCAAGCCTGCAACTTCGTCGGCTGGACGGTTCCAGTTTTCGGTACTGAAAGTATAGAGAGTAAGATACTTAACCCCTGAAGCAACGGCGGCTTCGACAGAATGCCGGACGGCAGTCAACGCATTCTGATGTCCGAAGATTCTATTCTGCTTTTTTTGTTGAGCCCATCTGCCGTTGCCATCCATAATGATAGCAACATGCTGAGGGACATTTTGTTTATCAATGTCATCCAATTTCATAACTACTATATTGTCATCTAATTATTGTTGTCGTTGCATTTTGGTTTGCGCAACCATCCGAAAAGGAAATCCATGTTAACCGACAAGGAGACCTTGGCATAGGTATACCAATCGTCGAGCGAGTCGTCGCCACGTTTATCGCCCGGTGCATTTTCGTAACCCGGAATCACTTCGGAGGTACGATCGGCCAATTCAGCAGCAAGCTGTCCCTCCTCAGTGGTTGGGAAAAGACTTCTGTCGACATAAGTGGTGCTTACATCATCGAGGTAGTCGGTCCAAGTTTTCCGAAATCCGTATTCAGCGGTCACCACTACTATTTCGGACAATCGGAATTTGGCTCCCAAACCGAAAGGCATGGTCATCTGGAAGCGGCTGTATTTATGTCTATCGGCTATTGCCCTGATCATTTGCCCCTCAGTGCCGAGAGGTTGCAACTCGACCCAACTCACAGTGCCGTCAACGGGGTCGGTGTATTGGGTCATGGGGTTAAAATAAAGTCCTCCCAATCCCACAAAAATAAAGGTAGTCCAATTGTATGCGGGTGAGACGGCATCGAACTTTCTGAAATTGAACTCGGCTCTGACGTTAGCCTCATAGACGGGCGATGTAAAATTAAGGTTGCGGGTAGGGATGCAGTCAGGGTTGCCGCCCGACATTGCTCCTTTGGCTGCCGTAACACCCAAAGCCCATCTTTCGTCGAAACGGTACCTGTAATTGACGCCATAGGCAAAATGAGGTGTGCCAAAGACCGACTGGTTGTTAAGGTCGCCGATGTAAGTCATGAAGCCACAATCGAGACCCAAATCGCTATTTCGGAGAAAACCCTGAGCATGAGAAAGCAGAGGGAATAGTCCAACAAAATAAAGAAGCGAGACAACCAAACGTTTCATACCACTACAGGATTAGTTTTGATCCTGCTTGCCAACTGCTTGATAGCTACGGCAGATTCCATCAACCTGCATTAAATAGTCGCGTTTCTCGAATCGTGGAGAATAGACGTATGCAACGAGTTGAATAACCTTTTTGTTATTGGGAGACAGGAATGTGTAGGCAACAAAGGGGCCGCCCATGAAATCGCCGAACAACCGCCAGCATCCTCTTGTTTCGATGCAATAGTTTGTTGCATTGAAGTCGACCTTCTTTGAGATGATGTCGAGACGTGATTCTGTTCCCATATAACTTCCATCGGCAGGACCGGGTACACGTTTCATAACGGAGTCGACCATGGCAACACACGACTCCGGATCGAGTTGGTTCATATCGGTATAGGATTTCTGATGAATCAGCACTCCAAGTCCGAAATCCTTGGTTTCTTTTCTAACCCATGCATAGTCGACATCCTTTGCCGCTATTTCATATTCCTCAGGAATGGAGAGTTTGAATCCAAACTGCTGGGTTATGGCATCGCTTATTTTAATATCCTTCATGTCATCAAAGACCTTCTTCATGCGCCGGTATTCGGTATCATAAATTTCGGACAACAGGCGGTCGGCATAATGACGGATTAATGAATCCAACTGATTTCTATCCTTAACGGCAAAATCGAAGACCACCTGCGGGGCGGCATAAGAATCCTTTTTCAAATAGACTTTATTGGGATTCTCGGGATTGATGTCAAGAATCACAATATTTCTATGGGCCAGAAACATTTCGGTGTTTTGGTATGATGAAAGAGGGATATTCACCAGGTCGAAACGTGGCTCGAGCTGCGGGAGACAGTCTTGCGGAGACAGAAAGATAGAATCAATCAAACTCTTTATCTCACCGGAATATACAGATTCGTCGGCAGCAAGAAGCACTTCGAGGGTTTTTCCGGCAGAGGCACGTTTATTTGCATATTCATCAGCCGAACCGCCAGATGTGGTTCCATTTTTGCCCGATTGACCGGTACACGAAACGACAAGAAGAGAGATGCAAAATAGATAAAAAAGTCTTTTCATTTTCATATCAAATCAAATTATATTTCTCACCTTAAACAATAACGGAGAAAGTGCCAAAATGTTATATGGGACTTACTTGACGGGGTTTTTAGTATGCGGAGTATGAGCAATCTTTGTGTTACGGTACTGATGAAAATCGCGTATCGCATTCTCGATTGTAATATCGGGCATCTGTAGATATTCCGACGCCTTGGCATTGGAATAATGTTCGGTCACCATCAGCTGGCGCACATTACGGGTGCTTAAACTGATTTTCAGCCCCAATTTGCGCAACAAGTCTCCCAAACAACCCGCAAAAGACATCAACCAATTTGGAATCAATAATATAGTCTGCCTATAAGAACATATACGGGCTTGCATCTCATATAAATCCTTTATAGTCATATTAGATGCTGTTAAAAGGTATTTTTCTCCGCTACATCCTGTTTCCATGGCATTTACCACTGCCGTTGCCACTGCCGCGACGTGGACAAAACTTTTGCCACCCTTTGGGGCCATCATAAATCGCCTGCGATAGCCTGCCAACAACATTGCCCCGCTTGAAGGCTTGATGTCGTACGGTCCAATCATAAACCCGGGGTTTGTCACTACAATTCTCAAGTGCGGATATTCGCGAGCAGCACTCAGCAAATAATCCTCCCCTATCCTTTTGCTCATGGCATAATAGCTGTTGGAAAATGGAGGCTGCATCGGAGCAGATTCGTCAGCTTGCAGATGAGGAGATCCAAAACCGACAGTATTGGAGGTACTTACATGTACTAAGGTGCCGACATTACACCGCAGCATCACCCCAACCAACAATTCGGGCAGACGGGAATTGATGGGCAGATACTCCTCATAACGCAACGACATGTCGGTGATGCCCGCACTGTTTATAATGGCATCACATCCTATAGCCGCGGCGGCAAGCGATTCTTCGTCGAATGTCTTGCACCTTATAAGTGTCAGATTTGCGTCGGCTATTTCGAGAGGGCTTCCTTGCCTCAAGAGCGCCACTACACTGATGTTGCGTTGCAAAAGCGTTTTCAGCAGATTATGCCCCAGCAATCCGGAAGCACCCAATAAGAGAACTTTCATACCAATTGATCTTTTTATGCAAAGTTACAAACCGTGCTAGTTACACAAACAATATAATTGATGTGTAAATCAGTTGTTTATATTATGGTTATACAACAAAGGACCGCACCATGGCGATCCTTGTAATATGCGGATTTTATATAATCACGAATCAACCCACTTGGCAACCTGGAGTCACCATTTGAGAAGGAGTTATAAGCACCAGTCTCCCGTCTTTATCCTCAGCACTGAGAATCATGCCTTGGCTTTCGACGCCTTTCAACTTACGAGGCGGGAAGTTGGCAATGAAACAAATCTGCATGCCCACCAATTTCTCGGGTTCGGGATAAAACTTGGCAATGCCGCTGACAATGGTGCGGGTCTCCATTCCATCCTGAATCTTGAATTGTAGCAGTTTATCAGCCTTCGGGACCTTGGCACATTCGAGTATGGTGCCCACACGGATGTCCATTTTCGAGAAATCGTCGAAAGTGACTTCGGGTTTAACAGACTGAGGCTGCCATGCAGACAATTCGTTTTGTTTTTTTGTATCGAGAAGTTTATTCACCTGAGCCTCAATCACAGAGTCGTCGATTTGCTCGAAGAGCAATTCGGGAGTAGCCAACTGTGTGCCCTGAGAGAGCAATTGAACGCCGCCGGCGTCACGCCACATGAAATTGCCTTGCAAATTCAACATGCGCGACAGTTTCTCTGACGAGAAAGGCATAAAGGGCTGGCACAAAATGGCCAAGTTGGCACAAATCTGAAGAGAAAGATTGAGAACCGTTGCCGTTCTTTCGGGGTCGGTTTTCATTAATTTCCATGGTTCGGTATCGGTCAGATACTTGTTGCCCAAACGTGCCAAATTCATCATTTCGGCTACAGCATCACGGAAGCGATAGGTTTCGATACTACGGCCAATGCGTTCGGGGAAAGTGGCGATTTCGGCTATAAGAGCCTTGTCGATATCGGCCAACTGCTGAGCGCATGCGGGGACCTTGCCTTCGAAGAACTTATGGGTTAGCACCAATGTTCTGTTGACAAAATTACCGAAGATGGCGACCAATTCGGAATTGTTCTTCAACTGGAAGTCCTTCCAAGTGAAGTCATTGTCTTTGGTTTCGGGTGCGTTTGAACAAAGAGTGTAGCGCAATACGTCCTGCTTGCCTGCAAATCCCTGCAGGTACTCGTGCAACCACACCGCCCAATTGCGTGAGGTGCTGATTTTATCGCCTTCAAGGTTCAGGAACTCGTTGGCCGGAACATTCTGCGGCAATATGTAACTACCATCAGCCTTGAGCATTGCAGGGAAAATGATGCAATGGAACACGATGTTGTCCTTACCGATAAAGTGCACCAGTTTGGTGTCATCGGCTTTCCACCATTTTTCCCAATCATTGCCTTTCAGTTGTTTGGTAAAGCTGATATATCCGATAGGAGCATCAAACCATACATAGAGCACCTTGCCTTCAGAGTCGGCAATGGGAAGTTTTACACCCCAGTCGAGGTCACGGGTTACGGCACGGGGCTGCAAACCGGCATCAATCCACGATTTACACTGACCATATACGTTTGTTTTCCAATCGCCTTTATGTTGTTCAAGTATCCATTCTCTCAGCCATGGTTCGTACTGGTCAAGGGGTAGATACCAATGTTTCGTCTCCTTCATAACCGGAACATTTCCGCTCAAAGTTGACTTAGGATTGATGAGGTCGGTTGCATTGAGGGATGTACCGCAAGCCTCGCACTGGTCGCCATAGGCATGTTCGTTACCGCAATGGGGACATGTACCTGTGATATAACGGTCGGCAAGAAACTGGTTGGCAGTTTCGTCGAAATACTGCATGGATGATTTTTCGACAAATTTCCCTTCGTCGTACAGTTTCTTGAAATAATCGGCAGCTGTTGTGTGGTGTTCGGGGTCGGATGTACGGGAATAGATATCGAACGATATACCCAAATCGCTGAACGACTGTTTGATGATGGAGTGGTATCTATCAACAATGTCTTGAGGAGAGCAGCCTTCTTTTCGTGCCTTGATGGTGATGGGCACGCCATGTTCGTCGCTACCTCCAATAAAAATGACTTCTTCGCCGGCTGCACGCAAGTAACGCGCATAGATATCGGCGGGCACATACACACCAGCCAAATGTCCGATATGTACGGGGCCGTTGGCATAAGGAAGGGCAGAGGTGATGGTATAACGTTTAAACGAATTATCTTTATCGGTATATGTCATTGTATTAAAATTAGGAAGGTTATTTATTCCTTATATGTGATTGTTTTTGTAGACCCGTCGGAGATAATAGTCAACGGACAATCGGCATCGTTGTAAGTGTAGGCAACCGAGGATACAGACTCATAAGGTTCATCTTGAAGCGGAATCACCTGACCCATCATAGAAATGGATATTGATTCACAACCGCTTTGGCTGACCTGAAGAGGATTGTTGCGCGACAAAGTATTGGCGGTAACACCTTCGGCCCAACAGTAGTAATAAGGATTCTTCTTGTCATCGTATGAATAAAACAGTGTGTCAGATAAAGCAAACTGCAGTGGCAATCCAGATGAGCCAAGCAATGCCATAACCGCATCTGGTATCTCGAAACCGAACAGCGATTCGAGTACTGTCAACTCTTCGGCAGAAAGGATGATGCTGATATTGGCGGAAATGATTTCCTGAACAACATTATCGCCCTCCCAATTGTAGGAGGCAGTTACAGTTTTATCACTGATTTGGAATTTACTACTTGGCAACGATTTAAGTTTTGCTATATTTTGTAAAGACTGGGATACGCGTTTGCCCAATAGGTTGTCGAGAGACATCATTCCGCCGAAATCACCCATCAGCATATTGATATAGTCATCACTGATGGTAATATTGGCATTGGATATCTTGTTGCTGGCATTATGTGATACATTCACCGAGAGGGCCAATGCATTGTTGTAATACATGTCGTAATTGGACAATTTTCCGCTATTATAGAAAAAACGTGCCTCAACAGGCTCATCATCATTCACAGTGCTTACTGTTGAGAGATAATCGCCGTCATAGCCTAAAGTCAGCGACAATCCGTCGGAATATGCTATATGGTCAAGTTTGCGGTCGGCCCATGACCACCACTCATCGACAAAGTCGTCGTAGGCAACTGTATTGATTTTGTTGTCAGGCTCGTAGATGCCTTCTGACAACCGTTCTTGCGGGGTGGTACCACCATCTTCGCCATTCGAATTGTTATTATCGTCGGGGTTGCATGAAAACAACATGGCAGAAGCCGACAACAAACATGCATAGAACAAAGTTTTTTTCATATCACAAAGCATTTAGGAATTTTATTTTATTGCTCGCTGGCCTCCTCTTCCTTCTTCTCCTCTTCGTCAACTGTTATTTTTCCTGCATTGAGCAGAATGTTATACCAGCTGAATAGTTTTTTCACATCGGAGGCATGGACACGTTCGGTGTCGTAATCGGGGAGTACTACCTTAAGAAAATCGAACATTTCATTGGCTGATGCCGTTTTTGTGTCGAACGGGATGGGATTTGCCTCAAGATGTTTGTATATATCGAGAAATACCTCTTCGATCGGTTTTTCGTCAGATACTGTAAAGATGCGGATTTCACCCAATGAACTGATACGATCATTTTTGAATACGGGGAATTTCTGATTGTTTACTAAATTGCGAACGATGGCACCTGTTTTTGTTTGGGAAACGAGTTCACTTAAATCAGGTTTACCGGAAATTACAAGAATGTTACTTAAATCCATGATTTTTATAATAATTAGATTATTTGGGAAGTTATCTATTTAACATTATATAACATTTATTTTTATACCTTACGCCATGATTTGATTCGTAATGATTGGGCAGTATCGCTTTCACCTCAAAGACGCAAATTAATGAAAACAAGACATTTATGTTTTTCAATCAATATGGGAAGTCTTGCCTCCAACACGGCAGGTGAAGCCCCATTTCGGTCAAATCTGCATAAAAAACAATATTTTTTTATTTTTATTGCCTATTTGCGCCGAGATTTGTTGACGCACGGACAATTGCGCTATCGGTTGTTGTGTCGGGCCTCGTAGATCGCCAGACCCAACAAAGGACGGTCTACCACAGCACCCACTTTAAAACCAATCTCATTGGCCACGTTGGTCAATTCGGTTCGGAAGGCATTGGCTATCCCTCCCACAAAATACACCACTCTCTCGTCGGCCTGCAATGCCCCCATGTCGGCAATGGGAAGAATCTGCTCGACGAAAAACGAAGCAAAGTTACGGCACACACAATGCTGTATGTATGGGTCGGTGCGATGCTCGGCAGCAAATGGCACAAATGAAGCCAGGTAACGATTGGGAGCGTCGCCATGGTAAAGCCGTTGCAGGAAATCGTTTTCGGGATTGGAGAAACGACTGGCAAAATTCTGGGACAAATATTCAGGCATACGTCCGACTATATAATCCTTGAGCAACCTCTTTCCAAGACAGTTGCCCGAACCTTCGTCGCCCAAGAGATACCCCAACGAGGGTTTCTGCTCCACGATATTAGTTCCGTCGTAGCGGCAAACATTGCTACCGGTTCCGAGAATGGCAACAAACGAACACTGATTGTCGGGAGCCACTGCCCTGCAGGCACCCAGCAAATCGCCAGCCACTTGGATATCGGTTGCCTGGAACACATCGGCAAGGAGCATTCTCATTCTCATTTGCTGAGCATCGGTTCCACAACCTGCGCCGTAGAAAGAGACCTTGTCAACCTGGCTGTCGTCAAAACCGTCGCGGTCGACCGCAGCCAGTATATCCAGTATCTGACTGTCGGACAACAGATGAGGGTTCAGTCCCTGTGTTGTGCAGGAATGAAGAATATGGCCATCGCAATCGGCCAACGCCCAATCGGTTTTTGTGCTACCGCTGTCGGCCACCCAGATCATATGATTCCTATGATGTCTTTTATGTCGCTGATACCATGTCTGGTACAATAATCCTCAAGACCTTTGACGATTTCGACAGTTACAGCAGGATTGATAAAGTTGGCTGTTCCGACTTCAATAGCTGTGGCCCCTGCCATGAGAAACTCGAGAGCATCGGCAGCCGAACTGATGCCACCCAAACCTACGACGGGAATGTTGACGGCATGGGACACTTGCCACACCATACGAACTGCAACAGGCTTGACACACGGGCCGCTCAAACCACCTGTAATGGTGCTCAGATAAGGACGGCGTTTTTCCACATCGATAGCCATACCCAACATTGTATTGATGAGAGAGACACTATCGGCCCCTGCCTGCTCGACAGCTTTGGCAATATCGACAATACTGGTCACATTGGGTGTAAGCTTGACAATAAGTGTTTTGTGGTACACTTTCCTTACTGCTGACACAACTTGGGCAGCCATGTCGGGATTGGTGCCAAAACCCATGCCGCCTTTCTTTACATTGGGGCAACTGATATTAAGCTCGATGGCGGGAATGTTGTCGAGAGCGTCAATCTGTTCTGCCACACTGCAATATTCCTCGATTGACGACCCACTGACATTGACAATGATATTGGTGTCGATATTCTTGATTCGGGGATAGACATCGGAGCAGAAACTGCCTACTCCAACATTCTGCAAGCCCACGGCGTTAAGCATTCCTGACGGTGTTTCGGCCATACGCGGATAGGGATTTCCTTGGCGGCGTTCGCCCGTGGTACCCTTGACAACGATGCCACCCAATTGCGACAAATCGATAAAATCGGCGAATTCTTCACCATAGCCGAAAGTACCCGACGCGGTCATCACAGGGTTTTTGAGAGTCAGTTTATCTAATTTTACTTCTAACATAGCATTTCTTTGAAAAGGCAGAACGGAACGTTACGATTCCATCCAGCGGGTTAATTTAGAGATATTGAACACAGGTCCTTCCTTGCAGACGCAGAGGTGTCCTTCGTCGGTATCGCACACACAGCACAGGCACGCGCCGATGCCACAAGCCATAGTGTTTTCGAGCGACACCTCACAATTGACTTTATTTTGAGCTGCCAGACGGGCAACAGCCTTCATCATGGGGGTGGGGCCGCATGTTTGAATCATGCCCACCTTGCCTTCTTGCAACATATGTAGGAATTGAGGATGCTGGGTCACCAGTCCTTTAAATCCCAGTGAACCATCCTCGGTAGCGTACAACATGTCGCCATACGGGGCAAAATCCTCACGTGTAGGAATGAGCGCCTCGGTACGGCCACCAAGCAACACTACGGGTCTGATGCCTTGTTTGGCATAACATTTGGCAAGATAAAGCAATGGAGCGATGCCAATACCTCCACCTACAAGCACTGGAACAGCCGGTGCGGAAACCACGGAAAACCCTTTCCCCAACGGATAGATGAGACTCAAGGATTCGCCCACCTTCATTTGATGCAGGCGGTCGGTGCCTTTGCCCACTCTCTGAATAAGGAGTGTGACTGTATTTGCCTCGGAATCTACGTCATGAATGGAAATGGGGCGTCTGAGATAGACATCCTTCACGCCTGGTACATCCACTTCAACAAATTGACCCGGAGCGATGGGCTGCATTTTTCCGGGATGCTGCAATGTGAGGGAGAAACTGCGTTCTCCGAACTCTTTGCGTTCTTGAATAGTAAATAGTTGTAGCTGTTTCATGATTGCAAAAATAATATTTTTTTTTGAGATACTAAAATAAAGCCATGGTGCGCGGAAGTTACATCTCATTCCACTAATGCGGAACACCGGCAATGCCGCAACTTAAAACTGAATGAGGTAGTGTGGAAATATACGACATATTAGACTAACTGACATTTTGTTGCTTTGTATTCCGCTTCGTGCCCCTTTGCAGGCAGTTTAAGAAAAAAACATCTTAAAACGGACTGAAATCAATTTGCAGAACCTTGCTGTAAATTATTTTTGTATCTTTGCAGATTGAAAGAGACAAAAAATATTTTCTTATGAAGCATACGGGATGGAGATTCTTTTGGTCGTTGCTGCTCGCCGATATTGTAGGTGTGGTGGCATCGTTTTTGGGATTGGCCGGGTGGCGCATCTGGATGCTGGTGGCAATTGTGTTTGTTCTATTCGCCATAGTACTGACCGTTATCGCCATTGCCGGTTCGAGGCGCAAAGCCAAGCAACTGGATTCGACCGAAGAAACCAAAAACCAAGATTAAAAAAGACAGCCACTAATGGAAATACCATCAGCAATATTGGAACGTGCCGTTGAATCGTTGGCAGGACTTCCTGGAGTGGGGAAACGTTCGGCCATGCGATATGCGTTGCACCTGCTCAAACAACCGGCATCAGAAGTGGCCGCTTTCACAGATTCGATAGTTCGTCTGAAAAGCGACATTCATTTCTGCAAACGGTGTCACTACATCAGCGATACCGACATCTGCCCGATATGCAACGATGCTAAACGACAACAGAATGTAATATGCGTGGTGGAGAACCTGCAGGAGGTGATGGCCATAGAAAACACACAACAATACAAAGGGCTGTACCATATTTTGGGAGGAGTCATCTCCCCCATCGACGGTGTTGGTGTGAGAGACCTTAACATCGAAACCCTACTGCAGCGAATCAGAAAAAACGACCCCGCTGCAACAGAAGAGGTTATACTTGCATTGCCCACTACCATGGAGGGCGACACGACGAGCTACTATCTCAACAAGCAACTGCAGGGGTTCGACATCAAAATCACCACCATTGCCCGCGGCATTGCCATCGGAGACAATTTAGAGTACGCCGACGAGGTGACACTCGGACGCTCGATACAGAACCGCATACCTTTCGAAAAATAACGGAAACGAATAATGTAAAAAACTAATAACACATGAAAAGAAACATTTTACTATTAGCTTTCGCCATCGGAATCATTTCCAATGCTTGCGGACAGATACGCATTGAAGGGAACGAATCGTCAAGCAATTCGAAAACCATTGTTCAAGACAAATGTCTCGATGAAAAAAAACTCCGCCGAGACATCGCCGAGATGCTGATGGTCGGATTCCGTGGCACAACCGGAGAGAACATTGAAGGACATATACGACGCGACATCACCGAATTGCACATCGGAGGAATACTTCTTTTCGAATATGATGCCCCCACCGGCCGTCACAAACGCAACATTGAATCGGAAGCACAAGTCCGCGATTTGTGCAGAACACTGCAGCGTATGGCCAACGGCCCACTACTTATTGCCATCGACCAAGAAGGTGGCAGTGTAAGCCGACTCAAATCATCCTATGGATTTCCCAAAATACCTTCGGCAGAACAGATGGCCAAGAACGACAGCGTTGCCCACTATGCACAAATCAACGCCAACACCCTTGCCAAGGTAGGTATCAATGTTAATTTCGCCCCCTGCGTTGACTTGAACACCAATCCGCAATGCCCTGTAATAGGAAAACTGGGACGCAGTTTCGGCAGCAATGCCAAAGAGGTCACCACTTGTGCCGAAAATTGGATAACCGAACATAAAAATGCAGGCGTTATTTCCTGTCTGAAGCATTTCCCGGGTCACGGCAGCTCGAAAAACGACAGCCATATGGGCTTGACCGATGTTACCGACACCTGGACTGCCGACGAACTTCTACCCTACCAAACCCTTATTGCCAACGGCAACGTGCAAATGGTTATGATGTCTCACATTGTAAACCGCAATTATTCAGACGAGCCCGCATCACTTTCTCCTACTTATTACAAGATACTCCGCCATGAGATGAATTTCGACGGAGTCATCATTACCGACGACATCGCTATGGGTGCCATTACCAAACAATACGGATATGCCGAAGCCTTGCGCATGGCCATTACCGCCGGTGCCGATATGATCTGCATTTCGAATAACGGCAGCAGCTACGATGCCGACATCGTACCCAAGACCATTGAAATTATCCTCGAGTTTGTCAAATCGGAACAAATTTCTGCCGACCAGATTACTAAATCCGCAAGCAGAATCCGTAAACTGAAGAAAGAACTTGAGTTATACAAATAGTCCTCATCAACCGAGTCATTCCGATTCACCGTTGCATAGACAACAACACAGCTGCCGTCCCGTTTTCGAGGCGGCAGTTATGTTTTACTGTGCATCCTATTGATTCATTTTTTCGGTGAGGATTTTTGATAAGTTGCATCACAGGGACAACGGAAAAACAATTTACGGTATCCATAATTTTACTGCAATGTTTAAAATAACCGTCGGTGCTTTTACAACAATTGGAGACCCGACACCAAACGTATGCAACTTGTAAAATACTACAAAACAATATCTTCAGAATAACCGAAACAATTATAGGGAGAATTCTGGAATTTTCCGAAAAATTCAGGTAAAAATATGTTTTTGGCAATCATTCAAAGTTCGTATCTTTGCATCGAACAAACAAAAAGAAAGGAGTTAATCATGAAATCAACCAGATTGATCGGAATCGTCCTTTTAGGATTGGCACTATGTGCACCACCGGCATTAGCCCAAAGCAGAGGAGGAGGCGGTAGAAGCGGTGGCAGCTCATCGTCAAGCAGAAGTTCCATGAGCTCATCGTCAAGCAGAAGCTCCATGGGTTCTTCGTCGAGCAGAAGCTCGAGTTATTCATCTCCCAGCAGAAGTTCAAGCTACTCATCTCCCAGAAGCAGCTCCAGCAGCCGCTCGAGTTACTCTTCTTCGAAAAGCAGCTCATCAAGCAACCGCTCAGGTTACTCTCCTTCAAGAAGTAACTCAAGTAGTCGCTCCAGCTACTCTTCACCAAGCAGAAGTTCCAGTAGTGCGGTATCATCGCGCAGCAACACATCACAAAGCAGTGTAGTTCGCAGTCAGCCTCACTCTGCAAGAGGAAGCCAAGTGGCAACACGCCCAGGACAACATGACCCACGCCCAGGCGGAACCACAGGACAGGTACGCGATGACGGACGCCCGACCGGCGGTCCAGCTTACGGACGCCCAGGTCACCCAGGCCCCATGCCTCCTTCACACCGTCCAATCAGACCTGCCCCGTATTTCCATCACCCACACCATCATGGTATCATACACATGCATTGCTTGATTTGGGACCC
>CALEPD010000105.1 GCA_937910265.1 uncultured Bacteroidales bacterium | reverse complement strand
TGAGACCGAAAGCCAGTTCGAGGAATGCAAAGACAATCTTCACGGAGTTCAACCAGCTGCCCGATTTCATGTTTTTGAGTACAGAGGGGAACATGGCAAGCAAGGTGAATGGAAGTGCGAAACCGATGCCGAATCCAAGCATGGTTACCAACGAAACCCAGCGGTTTGCAGTCGATGTTGCGAATCCAACCAATGCTCCACCGATGATGGGACCGGTGCAGCTGAACGAAATCAATACGGTGGTCAAGGCAATGAAGAAGGGCCCTAAAAGGCCGCCTTTTTCTGCTTGCTCATCCGATTTGTTGATCCATTTCTCTGGCATACGAATCTCGAAGAGACCGAAGAATGACAGTGAGAAAATAATGAAAATGGCAAAGAAGATGAGGTTGGGAATGCCGTGGGTGCCGATAAAGTTTAGTGCTTCAGGTCCAAAGAACAGAGATATGACGCCTCCCAATACAGCAAACATGAATACGATTGAGAATCCGAAGAACCATGCCTGACGGCGGTTATTTGATTTGTTGTCGCTGCCGTGCATGAAGAAGTTTACGGTCATCGGGATCATGGGGAATACGCAAGGGGTGAACATGGTGAGAATTCCGCCTAACAATGCTCCGAAGAAAATGATTAAAAGTCCTTCGTTTTTCTCGGATGTGGAGTTTTCTTCAGCTTCAGCAATGGTGGCAGTATTGGTTTCAACCGTATCAACGGCTGCTGCAATAGTGTCGGAGGTGTCAACGGTCGCTTGATCAAGGGTGTCATCGATATCCAGTACGGGATATTCCTCAGTAACTTCAATTGTTTCGGCCGCTGGAACATTTATTTCAAAAGCCACGTCGTCAGGGGCAATGCAGGAACCGTCGTTGCACAATTGGTAGTACATACTGCCTTTTACCACGAAGGGCTCCTTAGTGTTTCGTTTGATTGTTTGGCGGAATGAGACACTTCCGTCAAATGAGCGGACCATGCAGTTGAATGTTTCATCATAAGCTTCATGGGGTTTGGGCTCTCTTACTTTGCCGAGACGTACGTAATTGGGATCCTCCTCGAAAGTGAATTCCAAACCAATGGGGCCGTTAGGATCGGTGTCTTGAGAATAGATGTGCCAACCTGATTCTAACTTGACGGTCATAATCAATGTGACATTGCCGCCGGGTGCATTTTGGACGGTGTGGGTCCATTTGGCAGGATTCTGAATTTGTGCTGCGCATGGAGTTGCCGAGAATCCAAGCCAGGCAATCATTACTGCTAAGAAAAGTAGGATTTTTTTCATGGATTAGTATTATTATTGGTATTATTATTAATTATCTCAAATTAAATTCGATGCTTTTCTCGCCCATCTTGGTAGTGATGTACACTGTGTATTTGATTCGGGGCATTCTGGTGACGGTAATGCGGTCGCCGCTTTTGTATTGTGGTAGGGTGCGGACGGTTTTGCCTTCGGCGTCAACAAATTTCACTTCTGCCACAGGGCTTTCAAAGGTGATGGTGACATAACCCTGTTCGAGAAATGGGTTGACTGTGACGCGCTCGGTCGAGTTGCCTTTGGCCACCATTCCGGTCGAGTAGGTGAAGTCCATGCCGAACAGGAATCCGTTAACGCTGCTTGCAGAGCGTTGTGCGGGTGCGAAAGTGCCCTTGCCTTCAGGAACGATGGTTACATTGGCATTGTTGGGAACTTCGATGTAATAGTATCCGTTGCGGTCGGTTGTCACGGTTTCCTCTCCGTATTTTACCATTATGTCGGGGCAGGGCGAACCGTTCTCGTCGGTTATGCGCCCCTGTATGCCGTGTGCGGCAAAGCGGTCGAGACCATGGAAGTCGGTGCCGAACCATTTACAGCCGCGTCCGTCGATGGCCAGCTTTTGTACCACGTCGCCCGACATACCGCTGTTGGATGTGTTGTACACACGCCAGTTGCTTTTGCCGTCAAATACGGCCACACCTTTCGGGGTGGCAATCCACAGCGCACCGTTTGCGTCGAAAGCCAAGTCGTTGATGTGTCCGGAGGGAAGTTCGCTGTTGGATGGTGTAAATACTTCCCAGTTGCCTTCGTCGTAGCGGCACAGGCCTTCGAGCGTGCCGATCCACTTGACATTGTTCTCATCGATAATGATGGCGGGTACGATGTCGCTGGGCATCTTGGTGTTTACTGTTGTGTAGGCGGTCCACTGGTAGTCGTCGAAAACGCACAGTCCGTCGTTGGTGCCTATCCATTTTTTGTTCCCGGCGTCAATGTCCATGCAGAGGATGAAGTCGCTGAGAAGTTCGCTGTCTTTCGAGGTGTATTTTGTCCATTCACCGCGGTTGTCGAATTTCACAAGTCCGCCCAAGGTGACGCCTATCCATTTGTTGCCTTTGCGGTCGACAACAATGTCGCGTATGAATTTCATGCTGTGCTTCCGGGTTTCTTGGGTATATTCGGTCCAATGGGTGCCGTCAAACTCAATCACACCATAGTCGTCGGTTCCTATCCACAGCGAGCCGTTTGCGTCAACATTGAGGCAGTTCACAAATTGGTCTTTGAGCTTTGTGTTGAACATGGCATAGTCGGTCCAGGTGCGTCCGGTAAGGCGGCATAGCCCCAGGTTGGTGCCTACCCATAAGTTGTTTTTGCTGTCGGGGACGATGGCCAGAATGCTGTTTCCTCCAATTTCCGAGTTCTGCACGGTGAAGGATGTCCAGTGTTCGTGCTGGGCTTTGGCGGGACCAATGCCGATGGTGAGCATGAACAGAATGATGAATGCTATATTGTTTCTTTTTTGCATAGATGCTGATGTCAAGTTTTTTGTTTCTCTTTTTTTGCTGCCGGGAATAAAATGTTGTTAAGTATGAGTCGGTATCCGGGTGAGTTGGGGTAGAGCGAAAGGTCGGTTGGGGGGTCGCCCACATAGTGCCGGTAGTCTTCGGGATCGTGTCCTCCAAGGAAAGTCCATGTTCCTTTGCCGTATTCGCCATGGAGGTACCGTACTTCGTCGAGTTGTTTGTTTTCTGCAAGGATGATGGCGCTCGACTTGATGGTGGAACGTTTGAAAGCTGTGGTTTGTCCCATAAAACCGTGGATGATACGGCTATGGTTTTGGGTGAGCATGGTGGGAATCCAATCCCATTTGGCCGAAAACTCGAAGAGTGTGAAGAAGTCGTTCTTCTCGTTCACTTGGCGTGCACGGGCGCGGTCGTCGATGTCGATGGTGGATATTTCGTACTCGGTGGGATTGGTGCTTATCCTAAAATCCTTGAAGGCAAAGGTCTTGCTGAAATCCAATTGGCTTTGGGCATCGGGGTGCATGGGGTCGCCGTCGAACATGACATCGCAAATGTCTACATTCTCGGCGGCAAGGGCCACGTCGTAGCTGTCAGGTGCCGAGCACATGGCAAAAAGAAATCCACCTCCGGCAACAAAGTCGCGAATCTTGTGGGCTACAGCCAGTTTCAGTTGGGATACTTTGGAGAAGCCGAGCTTTATGGCCATGGCCTCTTGGTTGCGCACATCTTCGATATACCACTGCTGGTTTCGGTAGTTGCCCCAAAATTTCCCATATTGTCCGGTGAAATCCTCGTGGTGAAGGTGCAGCCAGTCGTAGGTGGGCAGTACCTCGGCCATGACTTCCTCGTCGTAAACAACATCGTATGGGATTTCGGCGTAAGTGAGCACCAGTGTGACCGCATCGTCCCAAGGCAGTTTGCTCTTGGGTGAATAAACGGCAATCTTAGGGGCTTTCTGGAGTTTCACGGCATCCATATTCACCGAGGGCTCGGCGATGTGGGACAGGATGGCCGACGCTTGGCC
>CALEPD010000104.1 GCA_937910265.1 uncultured Bacteroidales bacterium | reverse complement strand
GTTCAGCACGTCAAGTATTTTTTTGTATCCGCCGCCATGATATAACCATTCATTCTCAATCTCGCACAATGCCGCACTGCTGGACATGATTGTCGAGCGCGGATTCGACAACAACGTCAATACCCTGTCACCCTCCTCCGTCCAGAGCACGCGCCGCTTGTTCCAGACGTTGGTGGCCGAGTATTCCCGCCAGACATATCCGTCAACCGGCTTGGGATCTCCCGCGATATGCAGCGAGAGACCCAGCCAGTCACAATTCAACAGAAGCTGTTGCATTCAGTCAATCATTGGACTTGCCAGCTGCCGCATTTTGTAGTCGCAAATGGACATTTTTGTTTTCCACCATCGTAACACCTCCTCGGCATCATTAAGGCCGCAGAAGCCATTTTTCTCTCCCCAGCGAGTGATTGCCAGCAACAGTCGTTTGCGGTAGAGAGGGTACGTTTTTTCGAAGTATTCAATCTCCCATTTAGGCGCGAACGGGCAGAACATGCACCCTACACGGCGGTGCTTCTGGTATGCTGGGTTGACTTTCGCCCCTACCATCATGAGAAATTGGAACACCTCCTCGGTTGTCCAGTGCAGAATTGGGCGGATCATTATTTTGTCCTGTCCTTTTATGCACTGGTGTTCGGTTTCGGCCAGCCATTCCTCACTGCGGCCGCGTTTCTTCCCTACATGCTCCTTTCTGCGGCTGAACACTTCTATCTGGGCATAGGTAGCGCGTTTCTTCGATTCCTCCGCCCGTACACCCGTCAAGACGCATTGTCCAGCACCGAAGTGTTCCTTGAGACGCTCACAGCAATAGCGTTTCATGATGGTCGGCAGTCCCTTGTCCTCCACAAGCTGAAAGAAATTCTGCTTGTGGTGGATGAACTCGACATCTGGGTACTCCCTCTGGATGAAGCGAATCGTTTCCGGAGTATCAATGCCCGTCACGGAATAATACGGCTGGAAACGTACCCCCGCGAGTTTGCAGAGGTGATACACCGCTTGGCTATCTTTGCCGCCGCTGAACCCAAGGAAATACCCCTCTTCTGGATTCATTCGGAGTGCGGTAGTCTCGCCTTTTTGTAACAAGGCGAGACTTTCTGCTAGTTTCTTCTCAAACATTCTTTGTTTCCTCCTTTTTAAGACGCAGTATCTCATAGGCGTGGAGGGTGGAAAACCAGCGCTCTCCGTACTTGTGTGAAGACGGGCGCCATGTCACAACGATAGTTTCGCCGACAGCCAACTGCGACACTAACATGCATCTGTCTCTTCCAGACACCTCAAAACAGAGACTTTCGCCCCGGTCGTCTGCAGTAAGCAGTACGACACCAGAACGGCACCAGAACCCTTTTTCATTCTCGCCAGACACTTCCGGTAACTTTTCAATTACTTTTCCTGTTGTTTGCATAATACTATGTTTTTGTGGTTAATAATAATATGTCACTGCAAGTTACTTTACGTAGCAAGTTACTTTACGTAAATATATTTATATAATTTTTTTCCGCCTAGGCCTCGACATTGCATATGGAAACACATATCAACATGATGACAAAATGCACACTTATAGCATTGCCTATTGGGTTTCCCTTTATATTCTATACACTTAAATATTACAATTCTGTCATTAACTTCAACCTTAAAGGTTACCTGAGGATTTACAAACAACTTGAAGTCGGTTTTACCATCTATGCCTCCGCGTGTTTTTATACTTATTGTATTTACCATCTTGAAAACGTCAATTTAATATTGCCGTTCTTCTTTGAAGTACGGCGCAAATTCAATACATACTCAATTGCTTCGGAATAGTTGTGTGTCTGGTACTTTGTGTTTCCATTGATTTGCACAAGGTACGTCACTAATGGCTGAACAGATATTCTTTCCATTGGAACAAGCGCGAGACGCTAGAGGATAACACGACCAAGAAAACACATTGCCATCTAAAAAGAGGAACGGCCGTCCTCAAACTCTCGAGGTACGGCCGCTTGTTCCCTCATGTCGCATCTTCTGGCCCTCGGTTGAGGTGTCTCACGTCTCAACCTCCATCCAAAAAGACGATGCAAAGGTACAAAACTTTATTAATATCGGGGGTATGTTAACTTGACTTTAACTTTTATTAAGTTAATTAGCATTGAGTGCCAATAACTTATGAAAAGTTAAATATATTATGTTAAGTAGAATTTCCCCTTATTTTGTTGGGTCGCGCTCCGCTGGGGGAGACTTTAAGGATGATGCGGCAAGAGTGAACAAAAAAGGCACCGACAATTTGTCGGTGCCTACGCAGATAGAATTTACATTCTACGGCAAAGGTTTTGTGTTGTTCACCCAATACACTTCGCTTCCGTTTGCGTTAGCCAAAACTCCCACATAACTCCCTTGTGGGAAAGTGGCCTGTGTTCTATGCGTCAGCACCATTTCAGTGTTCGACACTACTTCGACATTCAACAAGATATCGTTCGCAGACTCATATCTGTGTTGTTCTGGATTGTCGTTATCGGATGAAACCTTACCATAAAATGGTGTTGGAATGCTTTTGAACCCTCTGCCCCTCAAAACGAAAGTGGCAGGATTTTCATTCGGTGCGTAGTAAGTCGGAGTTATCTCGTAGACAACTACGCTTGCGTAAAAACCTGCGACCAGGCCATCACGGAACGTCCGAAGCCCTCCATGTAGGTGCGGCCCTCGGCAACGAGTTTGGCAATGATGTTGGTGCCATCGTTGGCCATGCCCTCATAGAGAGCGCGGCCAGCCTCGTTCACGCGGAACGGGATATGATAGACCACGACCATGCTTTCGTCAGCGAGACTCATGCCGAACTTGATGGTGCGCTCCACGGCGGTGGTGTTCTCCAGAATGACTTCGTCGCTCTTGAGGAACGAGAAGCCGCCTTTGTCCAGAGGGTCAATGACGGCCACAATGATACGCTCACCGTAGTTGCCGGCGTCAGCTGCATCGTTGAGCGTCAGAGTCACCTTGATGTCATCGGCGGTGAGGGCACCGGGGGTGACAGTAGCAGCGGGAACGACGGCACCCTCGGAGAAGATGACGTCTTCCGGTGCAATCATGGCAACGGCTTCGGCACCGGGGGTGGAGCGGTCAACTGTTGCCACTTTGAGCAACGATGCGTTGAAGCGAGAACGGCGCTGGCGGTTGTTCTCGCCCGTAAGGCCAGAGAGCAAGCCTTTGGGAGTGATAGCCGAAATGCGGCCAACGAGATTCATCTTGGCGCGCTGGTCGGTCTGGCCGATGGTTTTAGGGTTGTTCACCACAGGCTGGTAGGTGCGGCCATAGGAGACACCCTTTTCTCCTTTCACGAAGACGACGTTACCGACTTTGCCGCTAATGGTGCCGATAAGTCCAACAAATTTACCCATAGTTTTCTGTTTTTTGGGTTTGACTTGGTGGCTGGACTTACCCTCCCAGCCGTTGAGGGCGATTTTTGGTTAAATTCTGTGCGGGGTCCGGAGTCTCCCCCGGCGTGGACCTCCCCCGCATGTGCGTGTGTTGGCTGCGACTTGGTGGCGACCTAGTGGCGACCTTATCGCGACTTCAACACTATTTCGGTTGCAAAGATACGCAACGCTGGTTTCGTGAGGGTTCAATCCTAGTAGAATTTAACATAATTTAACCATTGGGAACCGCCCGTCAGGGCGGCCTCTCTCTCAAAAACTCTGACAATCTTCAATGCGGAATCGCTTTTTTGCCGCTGAAAGTGGCGGCGACACCGCGTTGAAGTTTGTCATACTACTGTCAAAAATGGTGTGTTGTTTGTCTGCGAACAACTCTCCATTTTTGGCGGTCGGCTTCTCATTCAACTAAACGACCCGTGCGGAACCACCTGCGCCGTGTCCCCCGTCGCCTTCCCCCTAGGATAGGGGGATAGGGATGGGGGAAACGGAAAGCCAAAGGGGGGTTTGGTAAGGGGGTGTGACTTGTTTCAATATTTTCTACGTTATGTTAAGTAGGCAGAGACCCACCGCTGTGAGGTCTCAGACTACTTACCCGCCCCCGGACATAACGTAAATATTGAAACAACGTTTTCAAGAGAAAACGATAACACACTGCGTCGTGTCCCTCCCCTGGGGAGGTAGCAGGGGAGGGAAACGGAAAGTCAAAAAGGAGAGGTTGGGTGGGCATCTGCCAGAACCTTACCCGCTCGCCAAGGTTCCGACTGGGTTCTAACTTCATTTTCCCGTAACCGAATCCGCGTTTACATCTAGAACCCCCGCCGCCCCCGGAGGGGGAGGAGGGGGCAGGGGGAGGAGGGGGCGAAAGCCCCAAAGGGCGCCGCAACGCGCGCCCAAAACCCACCGACCGCGACCGCACGCCGCAGCCCCCCGGCCACCCGCAGCAAAGCGGAGGGAGGACGGAGGGAACGGCGGGCGGACGCACCCCAAAGAAAAGGCGCGCGCCGCCGCGGCGCACAGCGCCGAAGCGCGCCGAGAGAGAACGCCCCCCAGCAAAAGCGCGCAGAGACGGGCGAGCGAAGCGAGCGAAGGGCAGGGAGGGGACGGCCGCGCGCCGCAGCCCGCCGGCCACCCGCAGCAAAGCGGAGGGAGGACGGAGGGAACGGCGGGCGGACGACGCAGCACAGGGAGGAAGCAACGACGGCAACGCCGCGACCGCCCGCAGCCCGCCGACGAAACCCGCAGCGAAGCACGGCGCCCGAGACCGCCCGCCGCAGCCGCGCGGCGGCGAGACAGCCCGCGCAACCGAGCACAAAAGCGAGGGGGCGCGCGCGCGGAACGGCGGGCGGACGAGGGCGAAGCGAGAGCAAAAAGGAGCGGGAGCGAAGCGACACGGAAGACAAGGGGCGGAGGGAGGAGGAGGCGGAGCGAGGACGGGCGGAACCACACGCAAGAGAACCACACCCAGAACCGCACCATTCACCTAAAACCTCGTACCAGGAACCCTACAAACAATTTCCAACTCAATCAAACTATATCCGACTTAATTCTCCACTCTCATCCCCGCAGGGGAACCACCATCCAATTTCCTGCCAATTTTACCCCGCTACGGGAGTGGCGGCAGGGGCGATTTTTTTGTCATGCTGCCAAAAAAACTCCCGTAATACTTTACGGGAGTAAGCGCACCTTTGTCCACCTAATCCGACTCCCACTTCTTTTTCATTATTTCTCTCATCCGCCTGTGGTATTCCTCCTCGGTTCTTGGGTCATACGTTTCGGCTTCTGGGTTGGGTTTGATGTCTGCATTCATCTTTGGCTTTTCGATGTCCAAATATTCTGACCCTGCCGCTTCTTCTTCCTTTAATTCCATCCATTTTTCAAAGTAATTCCCCGTCATTGAACAGAAATAATTCCCCAAGTCATCCCGTTTGATTATCTGTCTTATATGATTGTATACGTTTTCACGACTAATTCTATCCAACAACACATGCTCATCGTCCAACGATTGGACCAGATGACGCAATAAAGTGATTCTTCCATTGTGTTGCCTCTCTGTCTGTGGTGGTCTCTTTTGCAACGTGTAGATGATTTCTTCTATTGGAAGAAACGTCACTTGCCTATCATTTGACCTGTCTTTATGCCCCTCGTTGATTTTCACTTGGAAACGTGATTGATACAACTGGCGAAAAAGTTCTTCGAAATTACGCTCTATGTTGTTTAAATCCAGCCTGTTACCATACAGAATATAGTTGTTGCATTTCCGCAACGATACCTCCACTCTCCAGACATTTGAAATGTCCATACCTTCAATTCTCCAGCGGTCTACTATGTACGGCTTCATCATAAATTTCCCGCCGCCTGCGTCTAACAATTCTTTTGTCTTGTAATACAGCTTCCACCTTATATCCGTTGTCTTGTGTCCCCAACTTTGGTCATATGGGATGGTCTTACCTTGCCACATGGGGTTGAGTTTCTGGTTTCGTATCTTGTCAAACCACGGCACGCGATGCTCTTTTCCGCCCACATAATAGGTGCCATCAGCCAGACCAAGTATTACTTCTTTCTGTGCCATTGTTGGGCAGAAATCCAAGGCCAAATCAAGCCGCGAAATACCCGTGATGTTGTACATCACCGACTCGTTCAGCACGTCAAGTATTTTTTTGTATCCGCCGCCATGATATAACCATTCATTC
>CALEPD010000103.1 GCA_937910265.1 uncultured Bacteroidales bacterium | reverse complement strand
CCATGGGGTAATTTCCGACTTGGGATGAAAAAAGTCCTTATGGTAAATGATGCGCATTACCTCGCTGCACTGCTCCGAAAAAAGACGTGCCGATTGAGGGGCGATATAGTTTTTTCCGCCATTTGATAGACATAAGTCGTGGTCTGCGTTGAAAATGAGTGTCATTGGTTGTTTGCTATGCTCTTGGGGAGTCTCTTTTTTGATTGCGATAGCCGGCTGTGGGTGACTATGATTATTGTGGTGATGAATTCAGCCACAGGTGTGGCCAGCCATAACCCGGTGGTGCCCATGAACAAGGGCAATATTATGAAGGTGGCGATCAAAAGCACCAATCCGCGCAATAGCGTAAATACAATTGCCAGTCGTCCTTTTTCGATACTTTGGTAATAGCCAATATAGCAAATGTTTATTGCCATGAAGAGAAATGTGAATGCAAAGTAGGGGAGACCTTCTACAATCAGAGCGTATGCTGGTACCGATTTGTCAAGAAATATACAGGAAATCTGTGCGGGGAAGGCAATAAACAACACCGTTACAGCCAAGCCGGACAAAATGCCTATACGAAGGCTGTATTGGAATGTTTTTGATACTTGTTGTGGTTGGTTTGCCCCGTGGTTATAACTGATGATGGGTTGTGCCGACTGGGCAACAGCATTGCAGAGCATGTATATCAGAGGAAACAGATAGCAGGCTATGCTGTATGCGGCAATGCCCTCTTCACCAGAATATTTGATGAATTGCAAATTGCCAACCAGCATAAGCACACCTACTGCCAGCTCGCCGATAAGGCCTGGAAGCCCGACGTTTGCCATGTATCCAATGTTTCGTGCAGTAAGGTATAGGCTGGTCCTTGAATGCTTGAGCTTGTATAAGTTAAGGTTTTTGCATCTGAATAACATGTAATACAGTACCATCAATGCACCTATTCCCGAACCAATGTCAGTTGCAAGGGCTGCTCCCTTCAATCCCATGTCGCAGGGGTAGATGAATATGTAGTCGAGCAATCCGTTGATGATTGCCGGTATTATATTGGCAGTCATGGCGTATTTGGGTGAACCGTCGAGTCGTATTACAAACAATCCAATGGCTTGGATCATCATAAACAAGCAGGTGGGTATAAACCAAAGATAGTAGCCTGTCACATGATGGATGAGGTTACCTTCGGCTCCGAGTAAGTCGATGATGGTTGAGGGAAACAGATAGCATATCAACCCCATGATAATGGAGCATGTGGTTCCGGCCAGAAATGCTTGGGTGGTGTTTATTCTTGCCGCTTTCCGATTGTTGTGCGACAGGTGTATCGCCGCAACCACACTCACCCCTATGCCGAACATCATGCCCAATCCGTTGATTAGCATCATGAGCGGAGCCACAAGGTTTATCGATGCCAATCCGTGGCTTCCAATGCCATGTCCCACTAAAATGCCGTCAACAAGAATGAACGACATGTTGAATATCATTCCCAGCAAAGTGGGTATGAATATGGCTCGGAACGATTTTTTGACATCGCGACTTCCCAAATCTATACTGTCTCTATTATCTTTCATCTCTTCTTTGTGTAGATAATCAGGTTGTTCTATGTGGTGGCGTTGTTTCGGAAGAAGTGCAAAGATACGGAAAAAAAACGTATCTTTGCACTTTCTTGCTTACTGTGAATGAATTGTATAATTGAGTGGTTATTGTTACATTGAATGAGTGTTATAGAGCAGATACTAATAGCATTGTCTTTGTGTGTTGATTCGTTTGTTGTATCGTCATCGTGCACACTTCGCAATAAAATAACTTATCGAAGAGGTGTTTTATTGGCATTGATTTTTGCCCTGTTTCAAGGAGGATTCCCCTTTTTAGGGTCTTGTTTGGGTGTCGCATTTGTCGGTTTGGTCGATTCTGTAAGTCATTATGTATCGTTCGCCCTGCTCTTTCTTGTAGGGGTGAATATGATTGTAGAGTCCTTTAAGGACGGTGATGACTGCGGTTGTCGAGAATTGAAATTCTGGACAATTTGTCTGTTGGGTATGGCTACAAGCATCGATGCGTTCGCTGTAGGATTAGGGCTGGGATTTGAGTATCAGTGGACGGAAGTCTTGATGACGGTTTGCTTGATAGGTTTGATGACATTCCTCGTTTCAATGGTGGGTGTCTATTTGGGGAGAAGAAAATTCCCTATTCCCGACAAGATTTCTGGGATAATTGCCGGATTGGTCTTGGTTGGTTTGGGAGCGAAAATATTAATCGAAGGACTGGTTGCGTAGATTTTCTATGGAAGCATTATTGGGATTTTTACAACAATGGGGTGTTTTAGGGCTTTTTGTCGGCTCGTTTCTTGCGGCTACTGTAGTGCCGTTTGCCTCCGATGTTTTGTATGTGGGTGTGTTGGCTGCAGGGGCTCCACCTTTTGCATCTTTCCTCTCTGCAAGCATTGGCAACTGGCTCGGAGGCATCACTTCGTTCGGTGTCGGCTGGCTCGGCAAATGGGAGTGGATAGAGAAGATTTTCAAAGTTACCCCGGAAAAACTTGCCAGACAAAAGGAGAAGATAGACAAATACGGAGCGCTCCTCGCCTTTATGAGCTGGCTCCCATTCGTCGGAGATCTCTTCGCCATTGGGCTCGGATTCTACAAACTCCCCCCTGTCAAATGTGCCATCTATATGCTTATCGGCAAGGGTACCAGATTTTTGATATGGATAGCTCTCTTCCTGATTTTCGGGGAGAATTTGCCGTGGCTCTGAAGATTTTGTTTGGATTTCAAAAAATATTCTTAACTTTGCGGCGCAAATTGACTTATGGTGTAATGGTAGCACTACAGATTTTGGTTCTGTCTGTCGAGGTTCGAATCCTCGTAAGTCAACAATATGAAAAAGATTTTTGTTAGAATTGCAGCTATATCGGTAGCTGCAATTTTTATTTTCGCCCGATGCGGCTCCAATTCCGAAACACAGGGGAATGCCCCACGCAGCTTTCCTATGGTAAATCCTCCCGCTATGATGGGTCAGGGACTACCTGCAGCCATCTATGTG
>CALEPD010000102.1 GCA_937910265.1 uncultured Bacteroidales bacterium | reverse complement strand
GCTTGAAGCGTTCGACGATGCCTTCGTGCAGTTCGCCCAGAAGGCATCCGAGTTCGTCGTGATCTCCTCCGATGACCCTGGGGCCGTTCGCGTGACCAGCAAACTCACCGACAAGAAGATTCTCACCTTTGGCGAGAGCCCGGATGCCGATGTTCGGGTGTCGTCAATCAGCACCGATGGCCCCGTGTCGTTCATCGTGAGCTTCGAAGGCCAGGACAACGCCGCGACGCTTCGGGTGCCAGGCAAGCACAACGCGATCAACGCTGCCGGTGCGTTCGCCGTGCTCGTCGGACTGGGCTTCGGTGCGTCGGAATCGCTCGCGGCCATCGCAGAGTTCGGTGGAACCGAGCGGCGCTTCGAGCTCCACGGCTCCGTCGACGGCGTCAGCGTGTACGACGACTACGCACACCACCCCACCGAGGTCGCTGCTGCCCTTTCCGCTGCGCGCACGGTCGTTGGGAACGGTCGGATCATCGCCGTCCACCAGCCGCACCTGTACAGCCGCACCGCACATTTTGCCGACGAGTTCGCAAAAGAGCTGCTGGCACTCGACGAAATCATACTGCTCGACATATACCCCGCACGCGAGAAACCGATACCCGGAGTAACCTCACACATGATACTCCATAAAATCGACAAGATGGCCAAATACCTATGCAGCAAAGATCAGTTGCCCGACATCGTGCAGGCTCTTTACCCCGAGGTGTTGGTAACACTCGGTGCCGGAGACATAGACAGACTGGTACCTGAATTAGAAAAAATAATGTCAGAAGAATGAACAGAACCTTAAAAAAAACAGGCATAATTGCATTGGCAACGGCAATGGTAGCGCTTGTCATACTCGGCAATGTGAAGCGTAGCAACAGCACATTGAAGGATGACACTAAGGCTTTGATTGACTATTGCGGTGAAACCGCACTTATCACCGAGTCGACCATTGCCCGACACATACAAGAAACTATGCCCTGGGTTTACACCGAGCAGATTAAAAACATCAAAACCGACGAAATACAAGAACAACTCTCACAAATACCCTACATCGCACAAAACGAAGTGTCAATCAGCATGGGCGGCAAACTAACCATAAAAGCCGTACAACGCAATCCTGTGGTACGAATCATCAACAGAGATGCATCATACTATCTTGACAGCACCGGCTACAAGATACCGCTGAGCAGCGAAGGCACCAGCAACATCATAATCGGGAACGGAGAGATACAGACAAAGGAAGACCTCAAGAAAATAGTGACGCTGGCGACATTCATCTACAATAACAGTGACTACCGGTTGCTTTTCGACCAGATACACATCAACAAAAAAGACGAGCTGACTCTTGTACCCAAAATGGGGCATCACATTGTAGTTGTGGGCGAGCCCTGCGAACTCGAGAAGAAATTGGAGAATTTGATGACCTTTTACAAGAAAGGTATGCCTGAGGCAGGGTGGAGTAAATATTCGAAGATAAATCTCAAATACGACGACCAAGTAATTTGTACTAAAAAATAATTAAAACAATATAATATGGATAATCAAATAATTGTAGGACTGGACATTGGAACCACAAAAATTGCATGCTTCATCGGAAAACGTGGCGAAGACGGCAATTTGGTAATCTTGGGATACGGAAAGACCGAATCCGACGGTGTGGAACGCGGTATTGTACGCAACATTCTCACAGCGTCAAACAGCGTCAAAAAGGCGATCGAGATAGCATCGAACCAAGCCGATTACGACGTTACAGAAGTGTATGTCGGCATCGCAGGACAGCACATCAAAAGCTCGCAATGCCAAACAGAAATCATCGTTCCGACCGAACATCCGTACATCTTACAGGAAGACCTCGACCAGCTCTTCGAGCAGCAGCGGTAAGCAGTCTTGCCTCCAGGCGAGAAGATAATACACATCATACCGCAAACCTATTCCGTAGACAACAGTGAGTTAGGCCCCACGACAACTCCTGTGGGAGTAAGAGGCAAACGCCTTAAAGGAAACTTCCATGTAGTAACCTGCAACGAAGAGAATTGCCTCAACATCATCTCATGTGTAGAACTGGCAGGCTTCAAAGTCAAAAACATCGTACTCGAGCCCATCGCATCGGCATATGCCGTGCTGGACCAATCGGAGAAAGAAGTCGGTGTTGCGCTTGTTGACATCGGAGGCGGAACAACCGACATTGCCATATTCTTGAACAATTCCATTGTACACACTTCCGTCATAGCCATGGCAGGAAATAAAATCACTGACGACATCATACAAGGATGCGGCATAGTTAAACGTCAGGCTGAAAATCTGAAAGTAAAATACGGATGCTGTCTGCACACCATGGTAAACGAAGACGACATCATCTCGATACCGGCCACACGTTACCAAGTTAAAAGAGAAATCAGGATACAAACACTGGCCAGAATCATCGGCGGATGCACAGACCTATTACTCCCCTTGGTTGGCGCGGAAATTGAATCGGCCTGCAAATCACCCAATCAACAGATGGGCATTGTACTCACAGGAGGAGGTTCGATGCTCAGAGGCATCAAGGAAGCCACTGAGATGCGACTTGGCAAACCGGCACGCATAGGCACACCCGACGAACACTTGGACAAAACCGACAGCAATCTTGCCAAAGAGCTCTCGCATCCCATGTTTGCCACAGGTATCGGACTTGTGTTGTATGGCATAGAGGAAATGGAAAAAATGAAATCGAAAGAAGAGCCTAAAGAAACAACTGTCGAGGTTGATGATGTACCGAAACCTGGCGGAGACATATTTGGAAATATGGAGACCGAGGCGAACACCGGTACTACTGACGGCAGTACAGACAACAATTCCGATGACCCAGAAACGGGCAATAATGGGAAAAAACCAGACAACAATAACAACCCGCGAAAAGGCTTCGGCCAAGCCATTTCCGATTTCTTCACGAAATTGCTGTCGGAGGACAGATACAACGAGTCGGAAAGTTGATAACTTGTTGAAAACAAATTGCCAAAAAGAGGTTACAATTACCCATATACTTGTATCTTTACAAATCATTTATATCCATACACAATCCATATATAATTAAATAATAATATCTTAGGAAAGTAAGCACACCATGACAGATAACACAATCATATCATTCGACGAGCCTAATGAAACCATGTCGTCGACCCCACGAGAGGAAACTCCGACCTACATCAAGATAATCGGAGTAGGTGGAGGAGGCTGCAATGCAGTGAACCACATGTACAACCAAGGCATTACCGGAGTGGATTTTGTGGTATGCAATACCGACAGGAAATCGCTTCAGGACAGTCCCGTACCGACCCAACTTGGGCTGGCCACTCTCGGGGCAGGAAACAACCCCGAACGTGCAAGAAAAGCCGCTTTAGCCAAATCGGATGAAATAAAAGCACTCCTTGAGAAAGACACACGCATGCTGTTCATCACAGCCGGCATGGGTGGCGGAACAGGAACGGGCGCAGCTCCTATCATTGCCGAGATTGCCAAGGGAATAACCCTTGAGAACGATGATGACATCGAGAAAATATTGGTTGTTGCAGTTGTCACCTACCCTTTCACCTTCGAAGGCCCCAAGAGATTGTCCCAGGCAGATGCCGGTATAGCAGAACTGCGCAAATATGTTGACTCGATATTGGTCATCAACAACGAGAAACTACGCGACTTCGGCAACAACACACTGTCTGCAGCATTCGTGAAAGCAAACGATGTACTTTTGACCGCAGCCAAAGGCATCGCCGAAATCATCACAGTTTCGGCCCGCATAGCTATCGACTTCCAAGACGTGAACGCCGTAATGCAAAACAGCGGAACAGCGTTGATGGGTGTAGGACGCGCCAGCGGAACAAACCGTGCCGAAGATGCAATCAAAATGGCATCCGAGTCGCCACTTCTCAACGACAACAACATTGCCGGAGCAAAAGACATATTGCTCTTCTTCTCGTATTCACCCGAACACGAGATTACAATGGATGAGCTTTCGATTGTCACCGAAACCGTGACCACACTCACCGGCGACCGCAATACCAATGTTATTTGGGGTGAAGGTCCCGACAATTCACTGACAGACGAATTGGTTGTTACACTTATAGCCACAGGGTTCAATAAAAAACAATACGAACAAGAAAACACCCCTCGCATTCCTTTACCAATTGAGCCTGAACCAAGCAACCCAGAGTACCCGCAGAACAACAACAATGGTGCACCCGCAAACACCCATCCGTACAACAATGGGTCCAATACTCCTACAATCAACACCCCGCTTGATGTCGCCGACGACACCGAAATGATTCTGATAACGAGCACAAGCTCCAAAGAAACCGAAAAAGCAAACACCATAGAAGAGCCTGTAAAGACCCCCGAAGGTCCACAAATTTACATACTTGAAGACGAAACCATCGCCCAACCCATTGCAGAGAGCGAAACTGTTCCAGAAGACACTATCGAAGATGATGGCATTGTACTTATAAAAGCACCAAAATCTGAAATTGGAATAGATGAACCGATTCACAAACAAACATACACCGGACGTCAGCAAACTGACAATCACGACTTCATGGCTCTGTCGCGCGCCGAACGCATCAAGGCAATGACTGCTAGATTCAAACAATCTCCCGATGAGAGCATTGAGTATTTTGAGAAGACACTGGCGTCGGAAATTCTTGGTGAAGATATTTCCACACAAGAGTATATTTCCACAGAGGCCCAAATGGCATCAGAGCTAAACATTACAGCAGACGGAACATTGGTCAACGTCCAAAATCAATATATCAACAACCGCGCCGACTAAACAACCCTACCCACAGAGGTTGACACATAGAAACAACAACCGGGTCCATTGGTGGACCCGGTTTTCTATTATAATGATGTCCGATAAAATGTATGATTTTGCCCATGTTCTTTAATCGTTATGGAACTGATAAACAACAAAATTGTGAGGTTTGTCCTACGAAGACTTTTCGCTGATGACATAGCACAACGAAACAAACAGAACAGCAGCAAGACAGTCAAGCCGTCAGACGAGTCTGAGGCAATTGCTGATGTAATCATCCGCGAAGGCGAAATTGCTGTCACAAAATAAAAAAAACGATGTTCAGCGAAACTGTAAACATCCCCTTTTTAGGACAGTTCTAAATTGGACTTGCAAAATTACATAAA
>CALEPD010000101.1 GCA_937910265.1 uncultured Bacteroidales bacterium | reverse complement strand
GGAGGCGATGCGGTCGGTGAATGAGGCTATGCGCTCGGCGTTGACTTGCTTGTAGGCAACCAATTGACGCTCGATGGCATCGTATTCACGGGGACAACGGTAACGGAAAGAGAGGTTTTCGAGTTCGATTTTTGTGTGATAAAGACCCAAACGGTTTGCGAGTGGTGCATAGAAATAGTCGGTTTCGCCGGCTATCTTCATTTGCTTGTCGGCTCGCATGCTTTCGAGGGTGCGCATGTTGTGGAGACGGTCGGCAAGCTTGATGAGGATGGCACGAACATCGTATTGCACCGATGCCAATATCTGACGGTAGTTGTCGACCTGTTTGGAGTGCTCGTAGTTTTCCTTCTTCTGCTTGGTAACCACACCGACAAGGAATGCCACATCGTCGCCGAAACGCTTGCGGATATCGTCGATGGTGTAGTCGGTGTCCTCGACAACATCGTGGAGAAAGGCGGCAATGATGGGGTTGGCTCCGAGACGGAGTTCCTCGGACACGATTTGGGCAACAGAGATGGGGTGAATGATATAAGGTTCGCCCGATTTGCGGCGCTGGTTGCTATGGGCTTCGGAGGCAAGGTTATAGGCATCGCGCACACGAGCCATATCGTCGGCTGAGATGCGCTGTGCCAAGTTGTGAAACAGGCTGTCGATGCCTGAATTTATCATGTCGGAGTAGTTTGTTTCCATATTGGTTATTTTGTGTGCGGTTGATATGTGCGATTCGATTTAGAGAACCCCAGGCGATGCGACAAGGGAGGGCTATGGTATTACTCTATCACCTCGTATTCGGCTCCGAACCATTCGTGGAGTTTGTCGTTGACTTTGGCATCGATGTCGGGGGTGATTAAAGATTTGACCTTCTTGTATACAAAAAACAGTGCGCCACCTTCGTCGAGTACACCCAGCAGTTTATAGACAGATGCGGGCAACAAGCTGACGGGAGAGATGGTGTAAACAATCGCGGCGAAAATGAGTGCACGGTCGAGTGTGGATGTATTGTCGTCGTCGAGGACATAATAGAACTGCAACAAAGGACGTGATGCCACACGACCAACCTTCAAAGCATAGGGGCGCAGCTTATCCATCAAACCGCTTATTTCACTACGCCAATCGACATTCTTCAAGCGTTCGACCAACGAGGAGATGTCTTTCCCCATTATCAAGTAGGCCAGAATTGTGATGCAAAGGATAATCATATCAGTTGTTTTTAATTGTTCACTTTTATAGACAGTATCCGAGGCGGAATTCTATCATTTCATCAGGAATTTGAGGAACCGGCTTGTATTACCTGTACAAACTCGAAGGGCAGCAGCACGTTGCTGTCGTGAAGCAATTCGGAAAAGAGGGGTGCCATCTCGCTGTCGGTGAAACCGGCGATGCCACATCCGATACGGGTAACGTAGAAAGTCAAGTCGGGACGGCTTCGTACAAAGGAGATGAATTGATCGACGTAAGGCTTTATCTCGTTGACACCGCCGTGCATGGTAGGAATGGCATAGCACTGACCCTGCAGACCTACCCCCTGCCCCCAAACAGCGCCAAATGATTGCATTGCGACACGGGCGGCACCGCCACCGTGCATGCCTTGAAGATTGCTTCCGAAGACAAATATTTCGTCGGGCTTAAGGGATGTAACACATTGTGGTGTATAACGTTGTTGAGTATTCATCTAATTTGCTTTTATTACATTAACATCGAGTATCAATCGAAATCCATAGTCTTGTTTGTGCGGTACGTCATAGCGGGTGGCAGTGATTAGACATTGGTCGGCTGACGATTGCCAGTCGCCACCATGAAGGGCACAGTGCCGGACGCCATCGACAAGGCAAGAGTCGCTGCACCACTCCCATACGTTGCCCGACATATCGTAAAGTCCGAGTTCGTTGCATTTCCTGCCGCCTACAGGAGCCGGCTGACCTTGGGTATTGTTGATGTACCATGCCACCTCGTCGCCATTGTTGTTTCCGGGGTAGGTATAGCCTTCGGATTTATTGCCACCATGGGCGGCGAAGATCCATTCGGATGAGGTTGGGAGACGGAAATGCAATCCGGTAAGGCGGTTGAGTTGGGGGAGGAAGTTGTTGACAATGTCGTTGTAGCTGACGGCATCGACAGCACAGTTGGGGTCGTTGTACTCCTTGCCAGGACGAACGCCCAATACTGCCTCCCACTCGCGTTGGCAGATTGGGTATTTGGAGATATAGAAAGGGTCAGAAGGCATGGAAGAATCGCTGCCGGAATGAGGGTGGCCTTGCACCTGCACCATGCGATAGAGCATACGCTCGATTACGAGCGTTTGCGCCGAGGTGACGTCGGATGCCCAAGTGAGAGGCAGTTGGCGAATCCATTCGGGATATGCGTGTTGCGGTGTACGTTTGGCAGTAGTGTCAGCGGTATCGGCTGTTTGCTTATGGGCAGAACGACGACGTTGGTTGCGTTTCCGCAGGATGAGCCACACCGTGAGCAACAGCGCCAACAGTGCAACAAGGGCTGTAATAAGTATTGCGTATTTAGTCATATTACCAACATAGAGTGCATGCGAGATGGATTTCTATCATTTCTGACAGATATTATTGCAAGCTGAGAAAAGAGAGTTTTTGATTAGATTATTGATTCGAGGCTTGGCACATAGCTGCGCTGGATGGATGTGGCAATGGCTGTGGCGACTTCGATTTCGCTCAATCCGATTTGACTTCCAAAGGAATATAGTATTCCGACTTCCTCCTTGGCAATGATTTTATCGGAAAGAACAATATCGATCATATAGCGCAGCATGGCGTCGCGCATGCCTGGATTGACCTGAAGAATGGCGGAAACCGCTTGGCCAAACTTTTCGACCACATTGTCTTGTGCAATTTCGTCAAAGAACTGACGCGGAAAAATCTTGAGGCCTGCAAGTTCCTCGACAATGCGTTTCACCTCGTCGGCGCAGACGTTGTTGTCGCTACTGGCCACAATGAGACCTGCTGTGGCGATGAACACCGCGATAGGTTCGTCCAACTCGCCGTTGCCCACCTTGAGCAAGATGGATATCAACTCGTCCATACCTTTATCGAGCTGTTCGGCCGACTGCGCCGTGGCAAAAAGGTTGAGAGCCTGAACACGGATGGGGTTGACGGGATGGGAGGCACGGCTCACGCCTTTGTCCTTGAGGAAGTATTCGAGACGACGGTTGTTGTCGGCGATGAGTGCGTCGATGCTTACATTCATTTTCGCCAAATCCAAACCAGAAGCCAGTTTGAAGAAGGCTGTGACACATACACTCAAATCCTCGATGGCGATGAAGCCGTAACGGTCGGCGACCAACTCGGCAAGCTGGTCGTGGAGACGGATTTTGTACTGCAAAGTAATGGGGATATTCGACTGTGGCGGGAATACAAAATGGATAAGGCGCGCCAAAGCGGTATCCTTGTTGATGAGGTGACCCAACTCATGACCGATGACAAATTTCAATTCATCTTCAGTCATCAAATCGAACAGTGCTGAATTGATGTTAATAATGTGCGGGGTTTCCTCGTCTTCGGAAGCGAGTGAGAAGGCATTGACGTTGGAGTCGCCGGTGATATAGAAATCGACCGGTTCGTCGAAATTGAGTTTCCGCTTCACCTCGTGGCAGAGGTTGTAGAAATCGGGCAGGAGCTCCTTGTCAACCTTGAGGCTGTGGCCTTCCATGTTGCTGCGCCAATAGGCATCGTGGCTCGACACCTTGGTTTTGGCCAACACTTCCTCTACAACAGAGCCCTGCAAGGCATTATATATCTGAGAACCGATTTGTCGTTCGAGTTCGATGGTGGGGTTGAATTTCTGGCTGCTTTTTACGATTGTAGCATCTTCGTGCGATTTGCTAAACCATGACAGAAGGTTGGATTTCTTTTTTTCCATAATGATACTTCAATAGTTTTGTAATTGAGTTAACTGATTAAATATATACAACAATAGGAGCGGAATTGCACGCCTACCAATCGGTTGCAAAATTTATGCAAAGATACACTTTTTTCCGGTGAATTGCAAGTATGTTTTCAGTAAAGTGCAAAGAACTACCGCATGGCGGAGCGCGGAACGGCAAATTTCAACAACCCAAAAGGCGCGCCACCATCGGAATAATGCTGGAAAATCAATAAACAATAAGACCGATGAGGCCTGAGGCGAGAAGCAACAATATGTGGCGTTTTTTTTGCGGCAGCAGCGACAACAGGAAGACGCCCACGAAGAGTGCCACGCTGACAATGAACTGTTTGTTGAATCCGAAGTGGCCGAAGTTCTCGCTGTTCATCAACTGCAGTGCCGCAGATGCGATCAAACCGACCACGACAAAGCGCAAGGCCTTGAGCACAAACATCACATAGGGGTTGGTTTTGTATTTGGAGAGGATTGAACACAACGCCAACATCAGCAATACCGGCAGCAACACCACCGCGAAGCTGGAGAGGAGAGCGCCGAGAATGCCCAAAGCTGAAGAATAGCCGGCATTGACAATGGCGGTATAGCCGACATAGGTTGCGGTGTTGATACCGATGGGGCCCGGAGTCATCTGGCTGATGGCCAATATATCGGTAAACTCGCTCGGGGAAAGCCACTGATTGGCATACACCACTTCGTCTTGAATGAGTGCTGTCATGGCGTAACCACCGCCGAAGGTGAATATGCCGATTTTGAGGAATGTAAAAAACAACTGCAAAAACAACGACATCACTTATCCCCTTTCACCAGACAAACCAACAAACCCAAAAGAATAGAAACCAAGACCACCCATACAGGACTTACGCCCCAAATGCAGATCAGACAGGCTGCCAAGAGAGGAATCCAAATGGTTTTGAACGACAAGCCGGCGGTGCGTGCCATTCTGAACACCGGTGCGGCGATAAGGGCCACCACAGCTGGGCGGATGCCCATGAATATTTTCTCAACGACAAGGTTGTCGCGGAAACTTCTGAAAAAAAGAGCCAGCAAGAGTATGACGATTACCGGCAGCATTATATTGGCGGCAATGGAAACGAT
>CALEPD010000100.1 GCA_937910265.1 uncultured Bacteroidales bacterium | reverse complement strand
CGAGTTCGAGCACTTTCTTATAACCCTCGCTCACACCTACAACCATATTGTTGATCAGAGCGCGATAGAGGCCGTGCATTGCACGATGCTCCTTGCTGTCGGAAGGACGTTCGAAAGTAAGAACGCCGTCTTCGAGTTTCATGGAAATAGCGGGGTTGATAGGTTGAGACAATTCACCCTTAGGTCCTTTTACGGACAAAACGTTATCATCAGATATTGAAATTTCAACGCCTTTTGGCAGTTGAATAGGTAATTTACCAATTCTTGACATTTAAACTTTCTCCTCTCTTTATTAGCTGATGTAACATAAAACTTCACCACCAACGTGCAAAGCACGGGCCTCTTTATCGGTCATCAAACCTTTGGAGGTTGATACGACTGCGATACCCAATCCATTAAGGATACGGGGCATCTGGTCGGCGGATACATACTGACGAAGACCTGGGCTGGAAACTCTTTTAAGTTCAGAGATCGCGGAGATCTTTGTTACTGGATGATACTTAAGAGCAATTTTAATGCTCTGGTTGAAAGAACCTTCATTTTCGAATTTGTAATTAAGGATGTAACCTTTTTCGAAAAGGATCTTGGTCAACTCCTTTTTCAATTTGGATGCTGGGATTTCAACCACGCGGTGTTTAGCGGCAATAGCGTTGCGCATGCGGGTCAAATAATCTGCAATAGGATCTGTTACCATTATATTTTTGATTTAAAGTTTTGTAGTTTTGGTGTCATTGTTGTCCAACTTGCAAAACTACCATTAATAATTACCAACTTGATTTTTTAACACCTGGAATAAGTCCGGCGAGAGCCATTTCGCGGAAGTTGATACGGGAAATACCGAACTGACGCATATAGCCTTTTGGACGACCTGTAAGTTTGCAGCGGTTGTGCAAACGGATGGGGTTTGAGTTTTTGGGGAGTTTCTGAAGAGCAATAACAGCTTTCTCAACTTCCTCAGGTTCACCGGTGCGTACGATTTCTTTTAAAGCGGCGCGTTTGGCTGCATATTTAGCAACCATTTTTTCTCTTTTACGCTCTCTAGCTTTGATGGATTCTTTTGCCATTTATCTTCTTATTTTTGTTGATTCTTAAATGGTAGACCGAATAATTTAAGGAGAGACATAGCTTCTTTATCGGAGTTGGCCGAAGTAACGAAGGTGATGTCCATACCTTGGATACGATCGATTTTGTCGATATCGATTTCGGGGAAGATAATTTGTTCGGAGATACCGAAGGTGTAGTTACCCATGCCGTCGAAACCTTTATCGTTGATACCGCGGAAGTCGCGGATACGGGGGATAGAGGCGGTTACGAGACGCGCGAGGAACTCATGCATACGCTCACCGCGGAGGGTAACACGAACGCCAACGGGCATGCCACGACGGAGTTTGAAGTTGGAGATATCCTTCTTCGACTTGGTGGCGACAGCCTTTTGACCAGCGATGAGAGTCATTTCCTCAACACCCTTATCAATAACTTTTTTATCAGCGATAGCTGCTTTACCCAAACCTTGGTTAAGGGTAATTTTTTTCAGACGAGGACACTGCATAACAGTGCTGTATCCGTACTCTTTCATAAGAGCGGGCAGGATTTCCTCTTTATACTTAGTTTTTAATGTAGGAATGTATGCCATTATTTAATTACCTCCCCTGATTTTTTGGAATAACGAACTAATTTTCCTGTCTTTTCGTCGACGCGGCGACCTATTCTGGTAGGAGTCTTACCCTCAAGGAGCATGAGGTTAGAGATGTGAATAGGGGCTTCTTGTTCAATAATGCCACCCTGGGGGTGTTTTGCATTGGGCTTAGTACTTTTCTTTACTAAGTTGAGACCTTCGACGATAGCGCGATTCTTTTCGGGATAGATTTTGAGGATCTTACCGGTTTTTTTGCGATCATCGCCGGCAAGAACTTTTACCATATCCCCTTTTTTTACGTGCAATTTCATGATTCTTCTTTTCTTTTAATTTTTACAATACTTCAGGAGCCAAAGAAACAATTTTCATAAATTGTTTTTCGCGGAGCTCGCGAGCCACGGGTCCAAAGATACGGGTACCGCGGAGTTCATCGTTGGCAGTAAGCAGAACGCAAGCGTTGTCGTCGAAACGGATGTAAGAACCGTCGTTGCGACGGATTTCCTTTTTGGTACGAACTACAACAGCTTTTGATACTGCGCCCTTTTTAATGTTGCCCGAAGGAATGGCATCCTTAATAGCGACAACGATAGTATCGCCGATAGAGGCGTAACGTTTCTTAGTGCCGCCCAGTACGCGTATACAGAGAGCGCTCTTTGCGCCGCTGTTATCGGCAACTGTCATTCTGGATTCTTGTTGTATCATCTCTTATAATTTAAATCTTATGAATGATTACTTGGCTTTCTCGATAATTTCGACGAGGCGCCAACATTTATTTTTGCTCAGCGGACGAGTTTCCATAATTTTAACGGTATCACCAATGGTGCACTCGTTGTTTTCGTCATGGGCCATGAACTTGGTGGATTTCTTTACGAATTTGCCGTATTTGGGGTGTTTAACCTTACGTTCAACCAAGATGACAATGGATTTGTCCATCTTGTTGCTTACGACAACACCAATTCTTTCTTTTCTTAAATTTCTTTCCATCATTAAATTTGGATTTTAACGGATACCCTACTTTTGCTCGGCAATTTCGCGTGAGCGAATCTCTGTAAGATAGCGGGCAATGTTTTTTCTACTTTCTTTAATTTTATTAGGATTCTCGATAGGAGAAACGGCGTGGGTGAGTTTCAGTTTCTGATACAGCGCGCGTTCGTTATCGAGTTTTTCCATAAGTTCGGCAGTCGAAAGCTCTTTTAAAACTAATACATTCTTCATGACTGTGTTCCTTCTTATTATTCTTCGATATAATCTCTTTTAACGACAAATTTGGTCGAGATGGGGAGCTTTTGGGCGGCTAAACGGAGAGCCTCTTTAGCGAGATCCATAGGCACACCTTCGCACTCGAACAAAATGGTGCCGGGCATAACACGAGCAACAAAGTACTCGGGAGCACCCTTACCCTTACCCATACGCACCTCATTAGGTTTCTTGGTGATCGGTTTGTCTGGGAAGATTCGGATCCAAATCTGACCTTCACGTTTCATGTGACGTGTTACAGCTTGACGTGCAGCCTCTATTTGACGGCCTGTAATGAAACAGGTTTCCAAGGATTTGATACCAAAGGTACCGAAAGCCAACTCATGTCCACGGAAGGCGTTACCTTTGATTTTACCCTTCTGCTGCTTTCTATATCTTGTTTTTTTAGGTTGTAACATTGTTTCTTTATTTTAAATTGTCAGTAACTGACAGAAAAATCTTAATTACTTACTTCTGTTATTGTTGCCCTGACGACGGCGGGGAGCGCCATTGTTGCGACGGTCACCTCTTGCGCCATCCTGACGGCGGTCCTTTTGCTGGCCACCTACAGTGGAGGGAACGAGTTCACGTTTGCCATAAACGATACCGCGGCAAATCCATACCTTAACACCTATACGGCCATAAGTGGTGTGGGCTTCAGCCAAAGCGTAGTCGATATCAGCACGGAGGGTGTGGAGGGGAGTACGTCCTTCTTTGTAATGCTCGGTACGAGACATTTCAGCGCCTCCGATACGACCGCTGATGCTAACTTTGATACCTTCAGCGCCGATGCGCATGGTGGAAGTGATAGCGCTTTTGATAGCACGGCGATACTGAACACGGCCTTCGATTTGCTTAGCGATGTTTTGAGCAACCAAAACTGCTTCCATTTCAGGACGTTTGATTTCAGAGATATTGATCTGAACTTCCTTACCGGTAAGTTTTTTGATTTCTTCTTTCAGTTTATCTACCTCAGAGCCAGCTTTTCCGATGATCAAACCTGGGCGAGCGGTGAAGATAGTAACTGTTAACAATTTTAATGTTCTTTCGATATAGATTTTAGAGATACTAGCCTTAGCGAGACGAGCATTGAGATATTTGCGGATTTTGTCATCCTCAACAATTTTGTGCTCGAATTTTCTTCCGCCGTACCAATTAGAGTCCCATCCGCGGATGATACCTAATCTATTACCAATTGGGTTAGTTTTTTGTCCCATTGTTGAAATTCTTCTTATTTAATACTTATTTTGTTTCTTCTGTTTCAGCCATTACCGTGTTGTTGTCTTCAACGCGGCTTCCGAGAATCATGGTGATGTGGTTGCTACGTTTGCGGATTCTGTAACCACGTCCTTGAGGAGCGGTACGCATACGTTTCATAGTACGACCACCGTCAACCATAATTTGTTTTACATAGAGCTGGCTGTCCTCGAGACGAGCGCCTTCGTTTTTAGCCTGCCAGTTGGCGATGGCTGAGAGGAGCAGTTTGCGCAATTTGGGGGCTGATTCTCTTGGGTTGTATTGAAGTATACCGAGAGCCTTATCGACGTCAACGCCGCGAATCAAGTCAGCGACGAGGCGGGTTTTGCGGGGCGAAGTAGGATTATTCATCAACTTAGCCACATATAAGGTCTTGTTGGCTTCTTTGCGAGCTTCTGCACTATTATGTTTTCTACGTCCCATTTTCTTTTAAATTTACTTTTTACCTTTATCTTTTGATCCTGCATGGCCACGGAAGATACGTGTGGGAGCGAACTCGCCCAATTTGTGGCCAACCATGTTCTCCGTTACATAAACGGGGATGAATTTGTTGCCGTTGTGAACGGCGATAGTCTGACCTACAAAGTCTGGAGAAATCATAGATGCTCTGGACCATGTTTTAATAGTAACCTTCTTGTTTGACTCTTGAGCCTCGATTACTCTCTTTTCCAATTTATGGAAAATGTACGGACCTTTCTTTAATGAACGACTCATTGTTTCTTCTTTTTACTTAATTACTTCTTTCTTCTTTCTACAATATACTTGCTCGATTGTTTCTTGGGAGCACGAGTCTTGTAGCCCTTAGCTGGGATACCCTTGCGTGAGCGTGGGTGACCACCTGACTGGCGACCTTCACCACCACCCATGGGGTGATCAACAGGGTTCATAACGACACCACGGTTGCGGGGACGACGGCCGAGCCAACGGTTGCGACCGGCTTTACCACCAACTTCGAGGTTGTGTTCGGGGTTAGAAACGATACCGACAGTGGCACGGCAAGCTTGGAGGATCATACGCATTTCTCCGCTAGGCATCTTGATGATAGCATATTTATCATCGCGTGACATGAGTTGAGCGTAAGCGCCAGCTGAACGAACCATCTTAGCGCCCTGACCAGGACGGAGTTCGATATTGTGGATGAGAGTACCGAATGGGATTTCGGCCAAAGTCAATGTGTTGCCAATTTCAGGGGCAACGCCTTTACCTGACTCAATGGTCTGACCGACTTTCAATCCCTGAGGAGCAACGATGTAACGTTTTTCACCATCACGGTAGCATACCAGAGCGATTCTGGAGCTTCTGTTGGGGTCGTACTCAATGGTTTTAACAACTGCGGGGATACCGTCTTTGTCTCTTTTGAAATCGATGAAACGATAACGTTTTTTGTGACCGCCGCCGATGTAGCGCATGGTCATTTTACCCTCATTGTTACGGCCGCCGGATTTACCGAAACCAACAACCAAGCTCTTCTCAGGCTTGGAAGTAGTGATATCGTCGCTAGTGACGATAACTTTGTGACGTTGACCTGGGGTAGTCGGTTTAATTTTCTTTAAAGCCATTTTAAATTTTCTTATTAGTCTCTTATCAGTGGACTATACTATTAATAAATTGATTAGATATTTGCGTAAAAATCGATGGAATCGCCTTCAGCTAAAGTTACGATAGCCTTTTTGAAAGCGTTGGTCTTACCGGTGAGGAAACCAGCCTTGGTGTAGCGTGATTTGCGTTTACCGTCGTAGTTCATGGTGTTAACGTCGATGACTTTAACTCCATAGAATGATTCAACAGCTTTCTTAATTTCGATCTTGTTGGCACGTTTATCAACGACAAAACCGTAGCGGTTGTAGGCTACAGGAGCAGGTTTTTGCTTGTCGCGTTGGATACGATTCAGTTTAGGGTTGGCAGCGGCCTCGGTGAGGCGTGTCATCTTCTCACTGATGATCGGTTTAATTATTACATTCATCGTGTTAAATTTTCTTAAATCAGTTTAACCACACATTATTTTGTTGCCAAAACGCGTGAAATTTCGGCCATTGAACCCTCCAGAAGAACGATATTATTGGCGTTAACTATATCGTAAGTATTTAACTGCAATACATTTACCACCTTTACGTTTTGGAGATTTCGAGCAGACAAAGATACGAAATTTTTCTGGTTCGCAACTACAAAAAGGGATTTTTTATCGTTAATTTTGAGGTTATTGAGAACTTCGATCATTTTCTTGGTCTTGGGAGCATCGAAATTGAAGTCTTCAACGATGGTCAAAGCATTTTCGTTAACCTTGTATGTAAGAGCCGAGCGACGTGCAAGACGCTTAACTTTGATGTTAAGTTTGAAACGATAGTCGCGTGGTTTGGGTCCAAAGATGGTACCACCACCTACAAAAACGGGGCTCTTCAAATCACCAGAGCGAGCACCACCGGTACCCTTTTGGCGTTTTAATTTGCGGGTGCTATGAGCGTTTTCAGAACGTTCTTTAGCTTTTGCAGTACCCTGACGGTTATCAGCCAAGAATTGTTTACAATCCAAGTAGATAGCATGGTCATTGGGCTCAATAGCGAAGATAGAATCGTCGACAGAGATGGTTCTACCGGTTTCGCTTCCATTAATGTTATAAACTTTTAACTCCATCTTTCAAGTTTTAAAATTGAACCTTTGGGTCCCGGTACAGAACCTTTTACTAAAATTAAATTTTTCTCAGCGATAATTTTAACTATCTGCAAGTTTTGAATTTTTACGCGATGGTTACCCTTTTGACCAGCCATGCGGGTACCTTTAAAAATTCTAGAGGGATAGGAAGATGCGCCGATAGAACCTGGGGCACGGAGACGATCGTGCTGACCGTGAGTCTTGTCACCTACACCACCAAAGCCATGTCTTGTAACAACACCTTGAAATCCTTTACCTTTAGAGGTTCCAACTACGTCAACAAATTCGCCTTCTGCGAATACGTCAACGGTGAGAACTTCACCAAAACTTTTCTTAGAGCCTTCTTCGAAGCGGCTGAACTCGGCTAAATGTTGTTTAGGAGTTGTGCCTGCCTTTGCGAAATGGCCTTTCATGGGCTTGTTGGTACGAGACTCTTTCTTCTCGCCGAAAGCCAACTGGATGGCTTCATAGCCATCGTTTTCAATAGTTTTAACTTGTGTGACGACACAAGGACCAGCTTCAATAACTGTGCACGGCAGTTGTTTGCCGTCGGCATCAAAAAGACTGGTCATACCAATTTTTTTTCCAATTAATCCTGACATTTCTTTTTTTGTTGGATTTACTTGTTAAACACTTCAGCATACCCTTGACTGGAATGTCTCCGGCATTGGCTGATTAATAATTCAGACTTTAATTTCTACATCAACGCCACTGGGAAGTTCCAGTTTCATCAATGCGTCAACAGTTTTAGCACGGTCGTTGATCTCGATGTCCATCAAACGTTTGTATGAACTGAGTTCGAATTGCTCGCGTGATTTCTTGTTAACGAATGTTGAGCGGTTTACTGTAAAAATCTTTTTGTTGGTAGGCAATGGGATAGGGCCATTGACAACCGCACCCGTCATTTTAACGGTCTTAACGATCTTCTCAGCTGACTTGTCAACCAAGTTGTGGTCGTAAGATTTCAGTTTAATTCTAATTCTTTGACTCACGGTAAAATTATTTTTATTGTTAATTATATTTATTCTTCAAAATTGAATCTTGCATATCCTTGCTAACCAAAGCGTAGTGCGAGAACTCCATGGTAGAGTTTGCTCTACCTGAGGTGATGGTACGCAGCGAGGTCACATATCCGAACATTTGCTCCAGAGGAACCTTAGCCTTGATAACCTGAACGCCGACCTTTGCTGAAATGCTTTCAAGGACACCTCTACGACGGTTAAGGTCACCGGTCACGTCGCCAACATAAGCATCAGGTGTAAGAACCTCGAGTTTCATGATAGGCTCAAGGAGAACTGGCTCGGCTTTACGGCAAGCAGCCTTGAAACCGATTTTGGCACACACCTCGAAGGAGAGTTGGTCGCTGTCGACTGGATGGAACGAGCCATCGATGACGCGAACCTTCAAGCTGTCAAGCGGATAACCAGCGAGAACACCGTTGAGCATGGCTTCTTTGAAACCCTTTTCGATAGCCGGCATATACTCTTTGGGGATGTTACCGCCCTTGACCTCATTAACGAATTGCAAACCTTTGAAATCGTCATCGGCAGGACCGATTTCGAACAAAATATCTGCGAACTTACCACGTCCACCGGTCTGCTTTTTGTAAACCTCGTGATGTTGTACAGTAGCTGTGATGGCCTCTTTGTAAGCGACTTCGGGACGACCTTGGTTAACTTCAACGCCAAATTCGCGACGAAGTCTATCCATGATAATGTCGAGGTGAAGTTCGCCCATACCACTGATGATGGTCTGTCCGGAAACCTCGTCGGTTTTAACGCGGAAAGTGGGATCCTCCTCAGCGAGTTTAACCAAAGCGTTGGCAAGTTTGTCCATGTCAGCCTGAGTATGAGGTTCTACAGCGATACTAATCACTGGTTCTGGGAACATCATGGATTCGAGGATGATGGGATGTTGCTCATCGCATAAGGTTTGACCTGTTCTGATTTCCTTAAAACCGACAGCTGCCCCGATGTCACCAGCTTCAATGCGTTCCATGGGGTTCTGTTTGTTAGAGTGCATCTGCATAATACGGGAGATACGCTCTTTTTTACCTGTGTTTGCATTATATACATAGGAACCGGAATCGAGGGAGCCACTATATACGCGGAAGAAGCAAAGTCTTCCAACATAAGGATCGGTAGCAATTTTGAAAGCCAAAGCTGAGAACGGTGCTTTGGGGTCGATACTTCTGATCTCGTCTTTATCGGTTTTGGGATTTACTCCAGAGATAGCCTTCATGTCGAGAGGGCTAGGCAAGAATGCTGCCACTGCATCGAGAAGTGTTTGAACTCCTTTGTTTTTGAATGCAGAGCCGCACATAACAGGAACTATTTTCAATTCGAGGGTAGCCTTGCGGATTTCAGCGATGATTTCATCGGCTGTAATCGAATCGGGATCCTCGAAGAATTTCTCAAGTAACTGGTCGTTTTCCTCAGCAACACCTTCGATAAGACGTTGACGGTATTCATAAGCGGTGTCCTTAAGATCATCCGGCATTGGGACTTCATAGAACTTTGTTCCATTTGAAGTTTCATCCCAGATAAGAGCCTTGTTGGAGATCAGGTCGACAACACCTTTGAAAAGGTCTTCTTGTCCGATGGGAATTTCGATGGGAATGGGACTGGCACCCAAACGTTCTTTGATTTGCTCAAGAACACCAAAGAAATCGGCGCCATTACGGTCCATTTTATTAACGAAAGCAATGCGGGGAACACCATATTTATCAGCCTGGCGCCAAACGGTTTCAGACTGAGGCTCAACACCACCGACGGCACAGAAGATGGCGACGGCACCGTCAAGAACGCGCAATGAGCGCTCAACTTCGACGGTGAAATCCACGTGGCCGGGGGTGTCGATAATGTTATACTTGTAATGTTGGTCATGCCAATCCCAATATACGGTAGTTGCCGCAGAGGTGATTGTGATGCCACGTTCCTGCTCTTGTACCATCCAGTCCATAGTGGCAGAACCTTCGTGGGTTTCACCAAGTTTATAGTTTTTGCCCGTATAGAACAGTATACGCTCAGTTGTAGTCGTTTTACCGGCGTCGATGTGAGCCATTATACCAATGTTTCGGGTAAGTTTTAAATCTGCCATGGATGGATAATTAAATTTAGGATATTACAAAATTACAAATAATTCACTAGAATCTGAAGTGAGAGAATGCCTTGTTAGCTTCAGCCATACGGTGGATATCCTCCTTACGTTTGAAAGCTGCACCTTCTTCCTTATAAGCAGCCTGGATTTCGGCAGCGAGTTTAAGGGCCATGGTTTTCTCACCACGTTTGCGTGAATAACCGATAAGGTTTTTCATACCGATAGACTGTTTGCGCTCGGGGCGGATTTCGGTAGGAACCTGGAAGGTAGCACCACCGATACGACGGCTTTTTACCTCAACAGAAGGGGTAATGTTGGCCAAAGCCTTTTTCCAAACCTCAAGTCCGTCTTCTTTAGTACGATCGCTAACAACATCGATTGCCTCGTAGAAAATCTTGTAGGCAGTGGTTTTTTTGCCACCCAACATCAAGTTGTTGACGAATTTGGTTACCATTACGTCATTATATTTGGGATCCGGAAGGATAATCCTCTTTTTTGGTTTTGCTTTTCTCATTTTAAATGTCTGTTTAAATCAGTCCTAAAAAATAACTATACAGAATTACTTAGCCGCTTGTTTGGGACGTTTAGCACCATATTTGGAACGACGCTGACGACGACCGTCAACTCCAGAGGTATCTAAAGCACCACGGATGATGTGATAACGAACACCCGGGAGGTCCTTAACACGACCGCCACGAATCATAACGATGCTGTGCTCTTGGAGGTTGTGGCCTTCACCTGGGATGTAGGCATTAACTTCCTTCTGGTTGGTCAAACGAACACGAGCAACTTTACGCATTGCTGAGTTAGGTTTTTTAGGAGTCGTTGTGTACACACGGGTACAAACACCGCGACGTTGCGGACAACCATCCAATGCAGGAGATTTACTCTTGTACTCAACCTGCTGACGTCCTTTACGAACTAATTGTTGAATTGTTGGCATCTTTTCTTTTTAATATTATTTAATTTATTGAATATCTAATACTTCTATTGATACATTACGTATCGAATCGAATTGCAAAAATACAACTTATTTTTAATACAATAAAGCATTAACATATCATTAAATGTTAAATATTATTAAAATATTTTGTAGGAATTAGTATTCAATATGTTACAACTTTAAAAATAGACACAAAAATTGAGTTGTAGAAAAACTTATCAACAACTTTCGAACAATACGCAAAACGGGCAAAAGGAGGAAAAAGACGAGGGGTGGATTGGCAATTTGGACCAACAATAAGCGTAGAGCGGACTCCCCTACGCTACTCGTTGGAGCATGTGGAGTCTGCATGTGAAATCAACTATCCGGAATTGAGCTGGTTACTGAAGCAATTTGTAGAACAAATCCCGCCTATCCCCATATTTGGGAATGGTCGAATCGTACACCATGCCCATGGACAAGGCGTTTTGACTGCTGTGTGAATTATGGGGAGATATGGTAGCACACAAAAGCACTACACCTTGTTCGAGTGCGTATCGCTCGACCATGTCAGCCAACTTCAACTGAAGGCCGTTGCCACGATAATTGGGATGGACCATACAAATCTTATGATTTGCGGAAACAAAGCTTTTGGAAGAGACTATGGAGCGGCAACGAGGTGAGATCAAGAATT
>CALEPD010000099.1 GCA_937910265.1 uncultured Bacteroidales bacterium | reverse complement strand
CGCTGTACGAGTAGTTGGGATTAGCGATGGCGAACATCAGTGTTGCGCAGGGCACACCCTCGGTGGGGAGCGACACGATGCAACGGTTGGCAGTTGCAGCGGTCATCAGGTCACGGTTGTACTCGCCGCCACCAATCTGCCATACGAGCAGAGGAGCGTTCTCAATCACATTACCCTTCTCATCTTTGGGGAGGTGGAGGATATACTCGCGGGTCAGACCTGCGAAGGTAAACTCGCCCTTGATGCAGTCGTCGAGGATGTCGATACGACGGTCGTTCACATCGGCCAGCGACACATTGAGGTTGCTATCGGCAGCACATACCAACTGCCAAGGGTTGGTACGCCAGCCCTGACCGCGTGCACCGTTGATGCTGAACGGTTTAGCCTCGATGCGGAGTACATTTTTCTTGCGGGTTACCACGATACCGTCGTCGGCAAACACCTCGATATTACCGCCTGTCACGGGGTCAACAAAACCGTCGGGAGCGTTGTTGAGCAGGTCGAAGTCCTCAGCCGAGAGGCCTTTGAGCGACTTGGGGTTGCTAACGGTAATCTCGATAGCATTGACACGCATAGCGGTGTCGCCCACCTCGGTATAGGCAACCACATTTTCCACAACAGCAGGCTCTTTCTCGGAACTGCACGATGCCATAGCAAAAGCCACAGCACCCAGAAGCATAATTTTCTTAATCATAGTTTTTAATTGGTTGTTAGTTGAATGTTTTAAAAGTTCAATTCAATTGGTGCCGAAGGAGTGCCATGTGTTTCTCCGTCAAATGGAAGCAATAAGGATGCATATTTTAATGTTACATGTTCCTTTTCATAACAGGCAAATTTTATTTGTTCGGGAAGCGTTGGCTCGTCGTCTCCCCATTCCATATATCCATATATGCGGAACTGCAAAAACTTCCGGCCTTGCCATTCTATCAATTTTCCCATGCCACGAAACTCCGGACCGGAGAATGCGCCAATCATTTGTTTGGCTGGGTCAAATGGTTTGCCGTCAATCATAGCTGTAGCATAAACAATCATGTCATCGGAATAGTCGTATGGATTCACCGCCCATGGAGCCATCACAAAAACCTGACAATAGGCTTTCGTGGTGTCCTGAACGGAAATGGCTTTGATGCGTGTTTCTCCTTCAGACACACCCACCACGGTGTTGCCCTGTACTGTTGCAACACTGTCCGCTTCGGACGAATAGTAAACTTCGCGGTTGCTTACGGAATCGGGCACAAACACCGGTGCGATTACAAACGTATCACCCTCCATCACATAGGCGGTATCTGGATTGAGCCGCATTGTATATGGCACTTGTATGACAGTGCCAAAATCCATATCTATCAGTCCGCACGATGTGGTCATCGTCATGACGACCGCCACACATGAGAACATTATTATACGCCATAGCCTTTTCATTATCCGAATATTAAGCGTTATCTATAATCTATATCAAGCTATCATTTGTTTTCTATTGCCCTTAGTCCATCTGTCAGTGCCTTTCTCACTTACTTGTGGCCTGCGGCTCATCATTCTCATTCCGTTCAGGTGCAGTAACCTTTACTGTGTTAGATTGTGTGCTGGCTCTTCCGTCAGTGTATTGAATCATTATGTAATATTCTGCAGTTTCACCAGCAGAGAGACGATAATCAGAGAATTCCAGTTTGTCGCGCTCTACAGAAGTCATGAATCTTGGAACTTTATCCTTAGGGCCTTTACGGTAGATGCAATAATACCAATCGTCACCATACGGAAGTTCTGTCATTGTTTCCCATACAATTTTTGTTTCCTTTTTCTGGGCGTTGTAGTCGCCAAAAAGGCGGATAGGCCAGTCAAATGTCTTAGCACCTTCGTACTTGACAGAATAGATTAGGCTTAACGGACTGGAGATATTTGAATATGACAC
>CALEPD010000098.1 GCA_937910265.1 uncultured Bacteroidales bacterium | reverse complement strand
CCGCGACTCCGAATTGCTGAGAATAGCATCACGCACACTTGCCCAACAACTGCAATACTATTACGGCACACGGGTAATCGGACCTGAAACTCCCAATGTGGGCCGTATCAGAGGTCTGTATCTGAAGAAAATAATGATTCGTTTTGCCCGTACCGAGGCCATCGGCGAGGCAAAATTGAATATACAGAAAATTGCCGGAGAATTATTGGCCGACAAGCAATACAAATCAGCATTGTCGATTCAGTTCGATGTTGACCCTCAATAAAGTATGAGGTTTTAAAATCTAAATCAAAAATAGAAATAATCGACGGTAAAGACCTTCTGATGGGTGCCGTCGTGGTTGAGTTGGATGCAATCCACTTTCTTCAATGTTCCGTCGTTGGAATACTGATACTGATAGGTTTTATGCATTCCATTGGTGGATGTACCTGTTTCTTTTTGCTCGACCACCTGTCCTTTGTCATCGTAATAAATTTCGGAAGTAGAGATAAGATACTCCATTTGGTCGTATTTGTAAATGGTTTCGCTTCGGTTGTCGTCGCTGTACCAATAGACATATTGCATGCCATCGCGGGAGAGATAGGAATCGACACGTTTCTTTTCATCGAAAGTTCTGATACCGCCTGGACCAATTTCACGATACAAGATAGAATTTTCATCATAATCGTATCGGAACAATGTGTCGATGGTCTGTCCAGCACCCTTGAATGGGTATATCTTTAAGATATACTTAAGATTATCTGAATCATCATACACATAATCAGTTTTATACGAGAAGTTTTTATCTTCGATAACAACTTGTTTTATATTGTCTTTACGATTGTAGCTGAAACGATATTTTTCAATCAGAAGATTGTCGCTGTTGCGGACAGAATATTCATGTATTTTATTTTTTCCAGAGAGTTGCCACATTACTTTCAATTCGCGCTGAACACTTCCCATCTGGGTATAGAAACGGACATTGCCGACAATATGTTTTAATTTGGCACTTGGCATTTGATGAGGGGAAACAGTTTCAACCAAATCGACCTGAGCGAGAAGCGACACAGGTGCAACGCAAACAATCAAAAATATTATTTTCGACAGAAATGCATATAATTCATTTTTTTTCATTATTTTTGTAAACTGATTTAATTCAAAAAAAACGATTGCAAAAATAGTAATTATATTTGATATGTCAAGATTCAAATCACCATACGCGGTAATTACATTGTTCGTATTTTTATCGATTTCCAACATATACGCGCAGAAATTGGATGCAAAAAGCCATAAATTAATATGGAGCATGGAGGAAGTGGAAAAACTCAAGAACGATGCCATTAGAGACGGTTATATCAGTGCTGTTGAAGGAGATACCAGAGTCCAGTGCGATGCTGCATTCCAATACAAACTGAAGAGAAATCCTTCGTGTGTATATTGGTATTATATGGCGGCATCGGCCAACGACGACAAGGGTATGCTGCAATTGGCTCAGTTGTTTTACACCGGATGGGGTGTTGAAAAAAACATAAAAGAGGGCGACTACTGGATGTACCGGCTATACAATGAAGGAACAGGGAAAAACCTGTTTTATGCAGGCAAAAACCTGTACTCGAATTATTATAAAATCGGAGGACGTTACGCAATGGCGGAACGCTTTCTGTCGAAGGCTATACAATCGGGCAGTTTGAACACCAAGCAGACACTTGACGCCCAGAAAATGATCAGAATCATTCAACGCGGACGCGGAATTGTAAGTTCGAACGAAATCATCGGCATTGATTACCTTGAATTTGACGCCATGCGCAAGGGATTCGGAGTGGCAGTAAAGGGTGACACACTTGAACAGTTCAACCTTGCCATAAAGATGAGCGATAAGAAGATGTATGATGGCTCGTTTCATTGGTTTGCGCAGGCGGCACTTGAAGGACATATTCCATCGCAAATTTACATTGCGGGATATTACCTCAGTGGATACGGCACTGTTCCCAGTTCGGAATGGAGTTTGTATTGGACAGAGAAAATGAACAATACTGACAATGCATCGGCGATGTACACTGTAGGCAAATCGCTTTATTACGGTGTTATGGGATATCCCCAAAACCAAAAGCTGGCAAAGCGGTTTCTTGAGCTTGTGAAAGATTCGGAACATCTCAGTCAAGGCCAACGGGAGGAAATCAATTTCATGATAAACCATATAGAATAGGCCTGGACCTATTGTTTTCATACAACACATATGTCAAAATTACTGCTAATTGACGGCATGGCAGCCGTTTATAGAGCATACTACGCATTAAATCGCAATCCCCGCCTCAACTCGAAAGGGTTAAACACATCGTCGATACTGGGATTTACCACTACACTATACGACTTGATACGCCAACAACGCCCCACACATATAGGCGTTGCCTTCGACATGCAGAAGCCTACATTCAGGCACGAGATGTACGAGCAGTACAAAGCAAACAGAGACGCCATGCCGGAAGACATACAGCATTCGCTTCCCTATATTTTCAATATAATTGAGGCGTTTGGCATACCCATTCTAACCTGCGAGGGCTATGAAGCGGACGATGTGATAGGAACTTTGTCGCACAAGGCCGAAGAAGCGGGTTTTGACGAAATACTAATGGTTACCCCTGACAAGGATTTCGGTCAATTGGTTACACCGCATATCAAAATGTACAGCCATGGCCGTATGGGCACGCCTGACGAGATATTGGGAGAAGAAGCGATATGTGAGAAATTCGGCGTGTACAATTGCCTGCAGATAATTGATTTGCTGGGTCTTTGGGGGGACAGTTCGGACAATATTCCAGGCATTCCGGGAATTGGAGAAAAAACCGCAAAAAAACTCATCGACCAATTCGGCTCCATTGAAGCGATGATTGCTGGCGCCGACGATATCAAAAACGACAAAATACGCAATCTTGTAAAAGAAAACAGCGAACAAGCCCTGTTTTCGAAACAACTTGCGACCATTGTGCAAGACGCCCCCATTGCCTTTGACGCAGAGAGTCTCGCACTGAAAACTCCCGATTACACGAAACTTAAAGGATTGTTCGACGAGTTGGAATTCAGGAATCTGTCGAAGCGAATCTTCACAGACCTGTCGATTACCGACCCTGAGCTGGCCATGCAGTTCAGCCAAAAGAAACCAGACCTCCGACAGTCGCAACCGACACTATTCGACACGTTTCAGGAGCCGAACAACAGCATCGCAACCGAATCGGAGAACCTGACACACCTGGATCAACTCCCCACCAATTGCGATATTTCGATATACATAGACAACACCTCTGTCGCCATTGCCACTTCGACAACGGAAACATATTGCAAACAGCTGTCGGACATTGACATTGCGGCATTGAAAACCGTGATGGAGAGCCCCAGCATCAAGAAAATATGCTATAATCTGAAGGAGCTCAAATACAAGATGCAAGCGCTTGACATCTGTGTTTCAGACAATGTATTCGATATACAGCTGGTTCATTACCTTATAAATTCGGAGCAACGCCACACACTTGACTTCATCATCAGCGAGTACCTCAACATATACTCGACCGAGGAGCAGAATACAGCGGCAATCATGTGGCACCTCTTCCCCTTGATGGAACAGCAACTGAAGGAGAGCAACATGATGGCACTGTACACCGATTTGGAACTGCCGTTGGTGGATGTACTCATCAGCATGGAACAGGAAGGGGTTAATATTGACACCGGATATTTGGAAAGCTACTCGCAGCAATTGGGTGCAGAACGAAACGTATTGGAGCAGGAGATATACGATTACGCAGGGGAAACCTTCAACATCAACTCGCCCAAGCAACTTGGCGTTATATTGTACGAGAAACTGGCCATCACATCGAAACCACCCTTGACTGCCACCAAACAATACTCGACTTCGGAGGATGTTCTGGTCAAACTATCAGACAAGCATATCATTGTCAAGAAAATATTGGAATACCGTTCGCTAAACAAACTCATAAGCACCTATCTGGACAGTTTCCCAAAACTCATCAACCCCATAAGTAACCGACTGCACACCATATACAACCAAACAGTCACATCGACGGGAAGATTGAGCAGCAGCAACCCCAACCTGCAGAACATACCCATACGTACCGAGCGTGGACGAGAAATACGCAAGGCATTCATAGCACGGGACAACAACCACCAAATTTTAGCCGCCGACTATTCACAGATTGAATTACGGATTATTGCATCGTTGTCGGGCGACAAGCAAATGCTGAATGCGTTCACCAACCATCTCGACATACATGCCGACACCGCCGCCACCATTTACCATTTAGAGCACAAAGATGTGACAAGTGAGTTGAGACGCAACGCCAAAGCGGTAAATTTCGGCATTATATACGGCATCAGCGCATTTGGATTGAGTGAACAATTGGGCATCAGCCGTAAGGAAGCATCACAACTCATAGACAACTACTTTGAGCAATATCCTGAAATCAAATCATATATTGACACAAACATTGCCTATGCCCGTGAACATGGATACGCACAAACATTGTTGGGTAGAAGGCGTTACCTAAACGATATCAATTCGCGCAACAACAATGCCCGAAACTTTGCCGAACGCAATGCCGTCAACATGCCCATTCAAGGAACGTCGGCCGACATGATTAAAATTGCCATGATACGCATACACAAAAGACTCAAGGAGGAAGGCATGCGCAGCAAAATGATATTACAAGTACATGACGAACTTGTGTTTGACATGTACAATACGGAAGAGACTCTATTGAGAAAAATAGTAGAAGAGGAAATGATGAGAGCGCTCACTCTCGACATACCTGTAGAAGTAAGCATCAATGTAGGAAACAACTGGCTCGAAGCCCATTAAAACGATATTATCAAAAACAACAAATTATTAAAATGGAACAATTCAACAACATTGACAACAGTCAAAACAGCAACAACAGACCCATGGGGTTCGGAAAAACCTTGCTGGCATCGACCCTTGGTTTTGTAATAGGGACAGCGGTAGTGAATATCATATTATTCTTCGTAATGATAAGTGCCATTGCCGGAATGGCCACAATGAAAACCGAAGAAGCCCCAATTGTAGGACAGAACATCTTCCTGAAGATTGATTTAAGCCAAAGCATTTACGAACGCACCCCAGACGCATTGACCAGTTTGGTCAATGATGTTAAGGTCATAGGCATTGACAATCTCCTCGCATCGTTAGAACACGCATCAACCGATGACAAAATCAATGGTGTGTACCTTTATTGCGGAATACCCACATCTATATATTGGGGACAATGTGAAGAGATCAGAAACGCACTGATAAAATTCAAAGAAGAATCAGGTAAACCCATTATAGCATACGGCGACACCTATAGTCAAACCGGTTATTACATTGCCTCAATTGCCGACAGTATATTACTACATCCATCAGGAACAATGGAATTGGGAGGTATCGGAGCCAATGTGATGTTTTACAAGGAGCTTCTTGAAAAACTTGACATAAAAGTTGACCTTATCCGTCCGAACAACAACGCATACAAGAGCGCCGGAGAGCCGTACACCCGCAGCAATATGAGTGACGCAAACCGCGAACAGGTTCGCACATATATTTCATCGATATGGGAACATGTATCGCAAGAAATAGCCGAAGCACGTCAGATAGACATCAACCATCTCAACGCGGTTGCAGAAGACATGATGGCTTTTCTTCCCGAAGACGCACTCCGACACAATATTATCAGCGGAATCGCATTTGAGCAAGAAGTTGAAAAGATGCTTAAACAGACCTACAACTGCAATAAGTTTGTGGACATATCAAAATATGGGAAAAGCATTGTCAGAGACGAACACAGCGACAAAATTGCAATCATATATGCCGAAGGCGATGTGTTAAGCGGCAGTAACACCGGAATGCAGACCGCAGTTTTTGGTAACGATATTGTAGACGCCATTGCCGACGCGACAAAAAAAGACGACATCAAAGCCATTGTACTACGTGTGAACTCACCGGGTGGCGCTGTTACAGCATCGGAATCGATGACCCATGCTGTGATTGAAGCAAAAAAAGTAAAGCCGGTCGTTGTATCGATGAGCGGAATGGCAGCCAGTGCTGGATATGAAATATCGAGCAACGCCACCGCCATTGTTGCCCACCCCACCACCATTACCGGAAGTATCGGCGTATTTGGCGCCCTGCCGGAAATAGGCAGTATGCTTCGCAACAAATTAGGCATTACTTTCGATACGGTTGGGACACACGCGCACAGTACCGAGATGAGCGGCATACGCCCGCTCTCCCCTACCGCCAGAAACCTCATGCAACGTAAAGTGGAGGAATTTTACGACACATTCTGCGTACGGGTTGCCACAGGAAGAAATCTTGACCCGGAATATGTTGACGAGATTGCACGCGGACGCGTATGGACAGGTGCCGATGCTCTGAAAATAGGATTGGTTGACACATTGGGCGGCATCGACTTGGCGTTGAAAATTGCAGCCGAACGGGCTTCTATCAGCGAATATAGCACCGTAAGCTATCCGAAACAGAAAGATTTCACGACGATACTCATCGAATCGATGGGAAACAAAGAAGACCGACAGCTCAAAGCCAAGCTCAACTCAATTATTCCATTTTACTCTGAATTGGAATATTGGTCAACTATGGAACCGCTGCAAGCAAGAATTCCGTATGCCATAGAATTTTAGCAAACAATGATTAGGTAGTTGCTAATAATCAACGCTTCTACTAATTCTTTTTACCGAACACCATCAAAAACAAACAGGTCGGACTCATGTAAAAGAGTCCGACCTGTTTGTTACATCCTACTCTGAGATGGCAGAGGCATGACAACAAAACAATGTCATACAGAGATGCTTTGCCAGGTACCGGAATACAAAAAAGTGGGGATGAATACATCCCCACTTACTTTATCATGAATGTGGATTTTTGCATATTTAGAGCTTCGGGCCAGCGGCAACGAGAGCTTTTCCGGCCTCGTTGTGGGTGAACTTCTCGAAATTGCGGATAAATCTCTGAGCGAGATCCTTTGCTTTCTCTTCCCATTCGCAAGAACAGCCGTAAGTGTCGCGGGGATCAAGGATTTTGGGATCAACACCAGGCAATTCAGTAGGTACTTCGAAGTTAAAGTAAGGAATGTGCTTGGTGGGAGCCTTGTCGATTGAGCCATCGAGGATAGCATCGATGATTCCTCTGGTATCCTTAATGGAGATACGTTTGCCAGTGCCATTCCAACCGGTGTTGACAAGGTAAGCCTTGGCACCACTCTTCTGCATGCGTTTTACAAGTTCTTCAGCGTATTTAGTAGGATGGAGTTCGAGGAAAGCCTGTCCGAAACATGCGCTGAAAGTAGGAGTAGGTTCGGTGATGCCACGCTCGGTACCAGCCAATTTAGCAGTGAAACCGCTCAAGAAGTAGTATTTGCACTGTTCGGGAGTGAGGATACTTACCGGAGGCAGTACGCCGAAAGCATCGGCACTGAGGAAAATAACATTCTCGGCAGCAGGAGCTGTGCTGATGGGGCGAACAATGTTCTCGATATGGTTGATCGGGTAGCTTACACGGGTATTTTCGGTTACGCTCTTATCGGCAAAATCGATTTTACCATTCTCGTCGACAGTAACATTTTCCAACAGTGCGTTGCGACGGATAGCATTATAGATATCGGGTTCGCTATCTTTGTCGAGGTTGATGACCTTGGCATAGCAACCGCCTTCGAAATTGAAGATACCTTCGTCGTCCCAACCATGTTCGTCATCACCGATGAGCAAACGTTTGGGGTCGGTGCTGAGGGTGGTTTTACCTGTGCCAGACAGACCGAAGAAAATAGCAGTATGCTTGCCCTGCATGTCGGTGTTGGCGGAACAGTGCATTGATGCGATACCCTGGAGAGGCAGATAATAGTTCATCATGCTGAACATACCTTTTTTCATTTCGCCACCATACCATGTGTTGAGGATTACTTGTTCGTTTGCTTTTAGGTTGAAAACGGTAGCTGTTTCGGAGTTTAATCCAAGCTCTTTGTAGTTTTCAACTTTTGCTTTCGAGGCTACAAACGACACGAAGTCGGGTTCGCCATAGTTTTTAAGTTCTTCTTCGGTTGGGCGGATAAACATGTTCTTTACAAAGTGTGCTTGCCATGCTACTTCCATGATGAAGCGAACTTTAAGGCGTGTATCGGGGTTGGCACCGCAGAATGTGTCAACAACGTAAAGGCGTTTGCCCGACAATTCTTTTACTGCCAATTCTTTTAGCGCTTTCCAACTGCTTTCAGAAACAGGTTTGTTGTCGTTTTTATATTCATCGGATGTCCACCATACTGTATCTTTGCTTACGTCGTCCATTACAAAGAATTTATCTTTGGGCGAACGACCGGTATAAATACCTGTCATTACGTTGATGGCATCAAGTTCTGTCAATGTTCCTTTGTCGAAACCTGTAAGTTCGGATTTTGTTTCTTCTGCAAACAATGTTTCGTACGATGGGTTGTACAACACTTCGCTAACTCCGGTAATTCCGTATTTTTCTAAATCTATTTTACTCATATATGTTATTGTATTTTAATTATTTGTACTCAAGTTGGTTTGCCAATAAGCATTGCAAATGTACTATTTTTTTTTCACAAAACAAAGGTTATGTATTATCTGTTGTTGTGAATTTTATTTTTTTAGGAATTTTGATATTTTTATTTCTAATGTATTTTAGATATATAAAAAGTTTAAT
>CALEPD010000097.1 GCA_937910265.1 uncultured Bacteroidales bacterium | reverse complement strand
TGATAGTAGTTCTGCTAACAGGATGTTCACCATTGTCAAAAATGAGCAAAGGCAGCAAAAAAATCCGCTATCAGGCAAACCCCAATCCCATAGAAACGCGTGACGACAAAGTTGTCGTAAACTTCACGGGAGCCATACCACAGAAGTATTTCAACAAAGGCGCCTCGATGTTCATCCAACCCGTATTCGTATGGGAAGGCGGCGAAATAGCCCTCGAGCCGATGAACATTAAAGGCGAGTCAGTAACCGGAGAGTGCCCGACCATGCACTATGTTACCGGCGGACGCTATACATACAACGATTCGTTTGACTACAAACCGGGAATGGAAAGCGGCCGTGTAATCTTGACTCCCATCGGATATATGTCGAATGAAATTGACGATGAATCGCATTTTGCCGATGAAGTACAGAAGAAACACCCCAGCAAAGAATTCCCCACAGTTTTGATATCGGACGGTGTAAACAACACTGCCTCATGGATTGACATACGTGGAAACATTTCGATAGCCCCAATCAACTACAACAAAAAAGAGGGCGTTGTGGAAACTGCCGACATCTACTTTCTGAACGGAACATCCACTCTCGACTGGGATTTTGAGATGAACCGTAAATTTGATGCCTATAACACCTACCGCGACTTAAAACGCATCATGTTAGAGAACGGACTTCCCCGCCAGATAACCATTACCGGATGGGCTTCGCCTGAGGGAGAAGAGACCAACAATGTCGGCGTGTCGAAAAACCGTGCAGATGTTGCCACCGAACAATTGCAGAACATTCTCGACGAAGTACTCACCATCATGGCCAAAAGAGCCCATGTCAGTCCTCAGGATGTTGACTACTACAAATACAACCTGATGAAACAAATCATCATCACCACCAGAGCTTCGGGCGAAGACTGGGTACATTTCGTCATCATGATTGAGCAATCGGACATCCAAGACAAGAATGCCCTCATCAACGTTGTTGAGACCCAACAGAACATCATCAAGCGCGAACAGATGATTAAAAACATGGCAGAAAGCTACCCGCAGTTGAACGAAGAGATCTTCCCCAACCTGCGTCGTGCACAGATTGCCCTTTACTACTCAGAGGCCCGCAAGAACGACCAAGAGATAGCAAAACAGGCAACCCTCAACCCCGCCAAACTTTCGTTCGACGAGCTGATGTATGCCGCCTATATCAACTACAGCTACCCCACAAAATTGAAATACTACAAATGGGCCACCGAGAACCATAGTGGAGAATGGGCAGCATGGAACAACGCAGGAGCCGTAGCGTTTTACCTTGGAGATTATGCCGAAGCCGAGCGATATCTCAATGTGGCACGGCGCATCAACCCCCACAACCCCGATGTGCTGAACAACACAGGTCTGCTGAATCTTGCAAAGAAAGACTACACCCTTGCCAAACATTATTTCGAAGAGGCACAGAAACAAGGAAGTACCGATGCTGAAGCCAATATACCTATCTTAAATCTGAAACGCGGCAACTATAAAGAAGCCCAGAGGATGTTGCGTCAAAACACCTGTAGCTTCAACCTTGCCTTTGCCCAGTTGATGAACGAGGAGACCTCAGCATGCATCCGTACACTTGACTGCTGCCTTGACCAAACTGCCGAAGTGAACTACCTGCGTGCAGTAGCCTACGCCCGTCAAGGCGACAGAGCCAAAGCATTGCAAAATCTTGAAGCTGCCGTTGACCAGGAATACGACTACAAGGCAAAAGCCGCCAGCGATGTAGAATTCAGAGAATACTGGGGCGATGACGAATTCCAATTGATTGTACAACAATACAAACAATAAGCATGCTTTGAAAAAGCAGATTCCTAATCTTATTACCATATTCAACCTGCTATGCGGGACGATGGCAGCCTATGTGGCTGCCATCGGGCATTTGGATGCTGCCGCGTTGCTCATCATGGCAGGCATTGTGTTTGACTTTTTCGACGGCATGGCGGCCCGTGCGCTCAAAGTGTCGTCAGACATCGGGAAAGAGCTTGATTCGCTTGCCGATGTTGTCACCTCAGGCGTAGCCCCTGCCATAATTGCATATTCCCTATTTTCAAATGTCCACCCCCTTTTAGGTATTGCCGCTCTGTTTATCCCAGCCTTTTCGGCATACCGGCTTGCCACCTTCAATTTGGACACAACACAAAGCACCTCATTCCGCGGGTTGCCTACACCAGCCAATGCGCTCGTATGGGCATCGTTGGGATTGCTGTACAGCCAAAACGGCATCGCCACACTGGCACTGGTTGACACCAACGGCTTGACCCAATGGCTGTTTGGCAACATGGGAATGTACCTGCTTGTATTGCTGTCTGTTGTATTAGACCTGCTTATGATAAGCAAGGTTCGCCTGTTAAGTCTGAAATTTCACGACTTGCAATGGAAATCGAACCAATCCCGATATATATTGATAGCAGTAAGCCTGCTGTTGATTGTACTGTTCGGAGTGACCGGTATAGCATCCGCCATCATATGGTACATTCTGCTCTCGGTACTGACAGCAAACAAAAACGCAAAACATGCATAAACCACAAGACATAGCGATTTCCGACTATGACTATCCACTGCCGTCGGAACGCATAGCCAAATTTCCGCTATCGGAACGCGACGAATCGAAGTTGTTGGTATATAAGGCAGGTCAGATTGGTGAGCACCGGTTCAAAGAGCTTGCCGACTATTTGTCGACAGACACCCTTTTGGTGTTCAACAACACCAAAGTCATCCACGCCCGAATATTCTTTCGCAAAGCAACAGGAAGCATTATCGAGATATTCTGCCTGGAACCTTGGCAGTGCGCACTCTCGGAAGCATTTGAGCAACGCAACCAATGCGAATGGAAATGCTTTGTAGGCAACAACAAGCGTTGGAAAAGCCAACCTTTGGAGCAAGATGTTACCATGGGAGACGGTCATACGATCAGACTCACTGCACACAGAAAAGAATGTGTCGGTGAGGCATGGATTGTACGGTTTGAATGGGAAGGATGCTACAGTTTTGCCGAAATCATGGAACAGGTTGGCGTTATTCCGCTCCCCCCCTATCTTCATCGTGAGGCGGAAAGCAGCGACAAAGAACGGTACCAAACTGTATATGCCGAACATACCGGTTCGGTGGCGGCGCCCACCGCCGGGCTTCATTTTACCGATTCTGTTTTCCAGTCGCTGAAACAAAAATCAATCCTCACCGAATTCATCACACTCCATGTAGGTGCAGGAACATTCAAACCAGTAAGCAGCGACACCATCGGCGAACATGAAATGCATACCGAACAGGTAAGTGCAACTCGCGAAAACATTGAAAGAATACTGAAACAGGAAGGCAAACCCGTGATAGCTGTAGGCACCACCACTGTGCGAACACTCGAATCGCTCTATTGGTTTGGAGTGAAATTACAGAACAATCCCGACCTTCAACTGATGCATATTGAGCAATGGGAACCCTACGAGTTGGAGCAACTGCATGTTTATGGCGCCGACGCCTACCGCAACATCCTGAAGTGGATGGAACGTCGCGACACAACCCACATACAGGGCAGCACCCAACTGATGATAGCTCCGGGATACCGATACCACATCATCAACGGCATAGTCACCAATTTCCATCAACCCAAAAGCACGCTACTGTTGTTGGTGTCGGCACTGATTGGCGACCATTGGAAAACCTGCTACCAATACGCACTCGACCACCAGTTCCGTTTTCTCAGTTACGGCGACAGCTGTCTCTTCCTACCGAATTAAGAGCTCCACCCATGAAACAACGTTACCGTTTCAACCCCCTCGCGGAACTCATACGACTGATTTATCCTTCGACATGCTGTGCCTGTGGAACAGCACTTGTGGGAGCGGAACAAAACCTCTGTACGCATTGCCTGTTGCATTTGCCATTGGCCCATCTTACCCCACATGCCGACAACTTTGTCGAACGCCACTACATTGGCCGCGTCCCTATCAAAAGTGCAACAACTTTGCTGGTGTTTCGCAAAGACAACATCACACAACATATCATCCACGAAATAAAATATTACGGCAACCGCAAACTCGCCATTCAGATGGGGCATATGCTTGGGGCCGAATTAAACGACTGCCAACGGTTTGCATCGGTCGACTACCTGCTTCCTGTACCGCTTCACAGGCGAAGAAAATGGCAACGAGGATATAACCAAAGCGAAAAAATATGCGAGGGCATCGCCGAAGTTTTCCAACGACCCATCATAACAAAGAATCTTGTACGCGACAAATACACCGACAGTCAGACTCGCCGTGACCGCATTTCGCGCATGGACAATATGTCAGAAGTGTTTTCTGTACGACATCCCAAAGAACTCGAAAACAAACATATACTCATCGTTGACGATGTAATCACCAGCGGCGCCACGATAGAGTCGTGCTGGATCGCCCTCTCCTCAATTCCAGGCATCAGCGTCAGCGTGGCCAGTCTTTCGATGGCAGGTATTGGTTAGGGCACGTTGTCCGAATGCACAAAATCGCACGAAAGAAATTTATAGAACCCACCTTAATTTTGCGGAACAGGGCCTCAAAAATTTGCTTATTTACAATATTTTTCATAATTTCGTTATTTGAAAACCGTTTTAACCGAACGACAAAACACTAAAAAACAACATAATAAAAATAGATACGGGATGAAATACAGACGTATTCTTCTTAAATTAAGTGGCGAATCACTTATGGGAGAACAAAGCCACGGAATCTCCCCTGCCATGTTAGAGCAATATGCCAAAGAAATCAAGGGTGTAGTGGAGAATGGAGTTGAAGTTGCCATCGTCATCGGCGGCGGAAACATCTTCCGCGGACTAAGCGGAGCTGCCAAAGGAATGGACAGAGTACAAGGCGACTACATGGGCATGCTTGCCACCCTTATCAACAGTATGGCCCTGCAGGCAGAACTCGAGAAACAGGGACTTCCCACCGAACTGCTGTCAGGATTGGCCATCGAGCCCATCTGCAAAGAGATGTCACGCCGCCGTGCCATAGATGCAATGCGGCAAGGCAAAGTGGTCATCATCGGCGGCGGAACCGGCAATCCATACTTCACTACCGACACAGCCTCCACACTGCGCGCCATCGAGATACAAGCCGATGTCATCCTCAAAGGAACACGCGTTGACGGTGTTTATACCGCCGACCCTGAAAAAGACCCCACAGCCACCAAATTCAGCACACTCACCTTCCAGGAAGCACTGAGCAAAAAACTGAAAATCATGGACCTGACCGCATTTGCACTGTGCGAGGAGAACAACCTTCCCATTTATGTTTTCGACATGAACAAACAAGGCAATCTCCTCAAAGTAGTAAACGGTGAGCCTATTGGAACAGAAATTAAATAACAAAAATATTATGAACGAACTATCAAAAGCCTGTTTAGACGAAGCACGCACCAGCATGCAGACAGCCCTCAACTTTTTAGAGAAAGAATTGGCAAAAATCCGCGCCGGAAAAGCCAACCCCGGCATGATAGAGGGCGTAAAGGTTGACTATTACGGAACACCCACCGACATCAGCCAGGTGGCCAACATCAACACCCCCGATGCCCGCAGCATCGTAATACAACCATGGGAGAAGAGCCTCCTGGGTGCCATCAATAAAGCCATCCTTGACGCCAACCTCGGATTCACCCCCCGCAACGAAGGCGAGATACTGCGCATCGTAGTCCCACCCCTCACAGAAGAGCGCCGCAAAGAACTTACCAAGGCAGCTAAAACAGAGGTGGAAAACAGCAAAGTAAACATCCGCAACGCCCGTCGCAATGTCATGGACAAAGTAAAGAAACTCAAAGATAAATCTGTTCCCGAAGACGAAGTAAAACAGGTTGAAAAAGAGTTGCAGGAAATCACCGACAAGTTTGTAGGCGAATGCGACAAAATCTTCTCCGCCAAAGAGAAAGAAATCATGACCGTTTAATCCTCCATGGAAATTTTAGTCAAACAACGGTTGGAATCAACCAACCGATATTGCGAACTCCTTGATTTAACACAAATCAAGGAGTTTACTATTATTCAAGCCATCGAACAAACCCATGGCATCGGCCAACAAGGCAATCACTGGGTAAGCGAACCCGGGAAAAACATCACCGTCAGCCTTGTGATTAAACCCACTATGACCGTTGGAGACCAATTCGAAATCACCAAAATCCTGTCGCTGGGCATCACCGACGCCCTTCATGAAATACTCGCCGGACTCAACCATGCAATAACCATAAAATGGCCTAACGACATCTATGTTGATGGCAAAAAAATATGCGGCATATTGGTGGCAAACAAAATAAAAGGAACACAAATCACGGCATCGGTATGCGGCATCGGATTGAACGTAAACCAAACCAACTTCCCCGCATGGGTACCCAACCCCACGTCGATACAACTGCTGACGGCTACAGAATATTCGCCAAGCGACATCTTACACAATATAGCTGAAAGCATTGCCAAACGTTACTACAGCAATCAAAATCCAACCTCACGCGAAGAAGATTACCTTGCACGATTGCTCTACTTCAACCAACAACGGCCTTTCTTGTACCTCGGCAACCGGATAGAAGGACGTATCGTGGGGGTCAACCGATTCGGACACCTGCAAATAACGACTGATGACGGTGCACATCTTTCTTGTCAAATGAAAGAAGTGGTATTCCTTCCGTAAAACGATAGCCTTTGAACAAGGGCGTATCTCTACACACGGCTGCATAAACACGAATTTACATTGTTTTTTGACAACGGACATAACCTACAGTGAGGACTGACGGGGTCGCATCTCTCCGAGATGCTGCAGATGTATA
>CALEPD010000096.1 GCA_937910265.1 uncultured Bacteroidales bacterium | reverse complement strand
TTAGACACATCCATAAGGAAACCTCCTGAAACCTTTTTCTCGGGGTGATATACTATCTCTGAACGATTGTCTGGAGATGAAAACACATCCACGATTGTCTTAATCTGTTCTTCGATTGTTATCGGATTACCTGTCCCGACATTGTAAAACCCTTCCTCTTTATCTACGATAACGGCACGGCAAAGCATTTGGGAAAAATCGTTAACATGCACCATATCCTTTGAATAAAGCGGATTACCCCACACTTCAAGTGTTTCACCTTTTATCGCCTTGTCTATCATCTGATATATTGGACGTTTAGTCTTAACACCATTAGGGAAATAATAAGGATAAGGGCTATAGCTATAAATCGTAGTCAAGCGAAAAATGAATTTTTTAAGTCCATATTCTTGATGATAGTGCTCTATCAATTCCAATGCAGCATTTTTTGATATAACGTAAACCGCATGATCACCTGTATAGCTGAATTTTGGAGGCATATACGGCTTTAATAGAGTTCCTTCAGGATACTCCGATTGATCAAAAACAGTTGTTGTATAAATAATCCTATCAGCATTAACTCTGCGGCAATACTCCAACACATTAAAAGCCCCAATAATAATCGAGTCAACATATTTCTTCCCATCATAAGTATCCATATAAGATGGAATTTGTGCTGATAGCAACATTACAGCATACACATTCTCAGTTGGCAAAGCGTCAAAATCTTCTGTTTTAGTTACATCTACAGAATAATAGGGTATACCACGATTGGTAAAGAAATCTGTAGTTCTCCTACCAGAAGCTATAATTTCATACTCATCTCTATTAAAAAATGACAATGCATAATCAGTCAAATATGACCCAGTATTACCTGTAGCACCAAAAATAATAATCTTCTTTTTCATATTATGTTTTTTATGATTTCTAATAATTTCGTCTCATTAACTCTTTGATCAATAGGCAACGGCAATAAAGATAGGGCAAATGACTTTTCTATACAATCAGCTGAAGAAATAGTTGCGACATTTGGCCAATATGTAGGGATAAATACTTTTTTATCAATAAATGCTTGTTTCAAAGTAGTGTCACCTGCATAATACGGATATGCCATCGGTATCGAATCTCTATCTAAACGAAGGTTCATTTTATTAAGTCCTTCCAACTCACAATCTAAGGCGATGAAATTACTTCTCCTCCTCTTTGCTATTACGTCATAATCAATACTAGCCAACAATGTATCTGTTAGTTGCGACATCTGTTTTATTGATTGATTATTGAGCGTTATATCTGACCTCTTAAAATCCTCATACCCAACCTCTGCTCCAAACTCAATTCTTTTGAGTAGATGCGACATCCTTTCTATTGACACATCTTTCTCCAACTCTTCATCTAAATAACAATCGGTATATAGATATGCTCCATCTGGAACCCCAAAAAACTTTCTAGCAGAATAAAAAGTATCTAGACCATCGATTCTATGAGCATAAAAAGCCTGAGCATTGTCAACAATGAGTCGGGACCCATACACTTCTGCCAACGACCTCACATAACTTTGCTTTAGAGCAAAATAGTTGGTATATAATATTGCCTCTCCCCCATTCAAAACAGGAAGTTCACAGATTTCAAACTGCTCATTAATATGGTAGAATGAGTAATCAATCTGCAATTTATCTAATGGTTGAAACATCACATCGCAGGTATAATAAGGCATGTAAACTTTTTTATACCCTCTAGCTCTTTACACATATTCAAAACAATTACGGGCAGTATTGAGTTTAAGAGCATCTTTATGATAGTGCTCTCCTTTGCGGAGTTCCAATTCAAAATAACCACCTATCGCATCCATTAGTCAACATAAACTTTAAGCCAAGTCTGTATTTCGGCTAATTCTTTATCTAAGGTCTCTTTTTTCTCACATCTCAGCACCAATGTGCCAATCGCATCATTTGCGCCTTCAAATCCATGAACTTCATCCCCAGATTTGACCCACAAATCTTCTTCTACGACTTCCGCATTTAATGAAGTATCTATCTCCAAATCCTTAAAGATTCCATTCTTATCAGCATGCAAAATAATCTCAGCCCAGTGTCCGTCATACGGCTTTTGCTCAATAATTCCGGGAGCATCTCCAACCATTGCCCTAGCAATCGCTGTTATCATATCTACCCCTGTTGCATAACGAATCATTTCACACAGTCGATTTCCTCCTCCTCGCGGGGTCAGTTCCATGATATACGGCCTTCCGTTCTTTCCAACACGCGTCTCTATATTGAACACCGCTGTCTTCATACCAAGAAGAGTTATCAAGCGCTGTATCTCGCCAGTAAGATACTCCTCTTCTTCCTTGGTAAAGGTTGATGGCCATGAATATGCAGATGGTGTATATGGATTTACGGCATTTACATCAAATCGCTGAGCAGAGAAGCTTACAAACTTCAACTGACCGTCTTGGGCATAGCTGTCTGTATCAGATGAACAACCCTTTTTCTCCAAGAATTCTTCAATGATGATATGACCACTAATGGAATATTTGAAAGCATACCGAATTGCTGCAATCAAATCCTCTTCACTGTCCACACGAGTACACCCTTTGCTACCTGCAGAGTCTGTCGGCTTTACTATCAAAGGATAGGAAAACTTATCACGTGCCTCCCATGCTTCTGCTTCTGACGAAAATCCAAAAGCCCAAGGTACATTAAAGCTGTTTTCTGTCAAAAAAGCACGGAATTTATCTTTATGCTGAAGAATATCCACGGACTCAAACGGGCCAAATGATGGCAAGCCCATCTGATTCTGAACATATGATGCTGCAATCACACCCGGATCCACACCAAAAGACATGATTCCATCTATTTGTTCTTCTTTAGCTACCTTTAAAACAGCTTCTTTATCGATGATGCTGACATTGTGATATTCGTCGGAAAATTTATGGGCGGCATTGTTGGTGAATTCATGGTGCAATTTGGTATGACTGTTGTATATTTGACATTATTGTCTTTGATGTTCTCGTTCACGCTGACCCCAATGATGATTGCAAAGTTCTTGCGACTGACAAATAAAAACAACAAAACAGCCCAGAAAAAACAGATGGAATATCCAAAGCCAACCAGCACAGGCCTAATGCGTCGAATATTTGATTATCAAATTGCCCATCCTTGGCGTGTTATTGGTATTACATTTGCAATATTTATTGGTTCAACAATGTTAATGAGATTTGTGGGTAATGAATTCTCGCCCACAACGGACGCAAATGAAATCACAATTACAGCCCGTGCGCCAATGGGTGCCACCTATGAAAAATCTGAATCGATTGCGATTCAAATTGAAGAGCGTCTGAAACAGTTTCCTCAGGTTGCATCTACAACTGTAAAAATCGGCGACCAAGGTTTGCAAAACATCAATATTACAGTTGAATTGGTTGACGTATCCGAACGTAATATATCTGATAAAATGTTGGCCCAGAAAATATTGCCAACAATCGCAGATATTGCAGATGCAGAAATCCAAATCCGCGCGGGCGAAGCTCATTCTGCCGGCGTATCATCTGACCTGGTGTTAAATGTATTTGGGCCAGACGATGCAAAACGCGAAGCCTATGCTGCGCAAATTATAGACATCATCAATCAGATACCCGAGGTTCAATCAGCCGTGCGTGCACAGCAGTTGCCGGCATCGGAAACCCAATTCATACCAGACCAAGACAAGATGAATTTCTGGGGTGTTCAAAATTCCTATGCTGGAACAACCTTGCGCACTGCCTTGTATGGAAATGACGATTACAAATCCAAAGAAAATGGTGAAGAGTACCCAATCATTTTGGAATTTGCGCGACCATTCAAGAATGCATCGTTGTTTGATAATGTGTATGTAAATTCGCAAAAGGGTATGGTTCCATTGTCTGCCCTGGGTGAAATTAAAATGGCGCGTGCGACACCTGATATTCGTCGTTTGGATAAAAATCGCCTGACTGAAATTGATATTAATATCGGTAAATCCACAATGGGCCCAGTCCAGGCAAAAATCCAATCTGAATTGGATAAAATAGATTGGGAATATGGATATTACACTGCATTTGGTGGAATGTCCGAATATCAGGCCGAAGCGTCATCGGAAATCGGTCGTGCATTTATGTTGGCTACGATATTGACATTTATGTTGTTGGCTGCGATTTTAAATTCATTGGCTCATCCATTTACGATTGCGACATCCATCTTTACCAGTTTTGCGGGTGTGTTTGCTTTGATGTTCTTGTCGGGTGCGACCCTGAACATTGGTGCGCTGCTGGCGTTTGTTATGCTGGTGGGTCTGGTGGTTAACAATAATATTTTGGTTTTGGAACCGACTATTAACCGTGTAAATCGTGGTGAAGACATGCATACGGCTTTGTGGTCAGAATTGATGGAACGCAAGAATATGATTTTGATGACATCAATTGCGGTTATGGCGGGTATGGTGCCACAGTTATGGTCTGTTGACGGCATGAAGGTCGCCATGGGTGCTGTTATGATAGGCGGTATGTTCGCCAGCCTTGTGTTTACATTTACATTGACCCCGGCATTGTTCTTTTTGATTGAACGCGCCCGTCGTTGGCGTCCACGCTTGCGCAAATAAAAATCCCCCAAATGGGGGATTTTTATTGTGTTATTCTACACGGTCTGTGGAAAAGTATTTGTTATTTCGGCGCTTGTCCCCAGGTCATAAAATCTATGAAAAATTGATATCCTGCTTCATATTCGCAACAAATAAAAATCTTTCAAATAGTGGTGGTGGGGGTTATTGCAAAATTTGTTTGGCCGATTCCAGCAAGCTTATTGCCAAATCCAGTTCATTGTTATTATTTTCGGGGACGGGAACAAAGTTCGGTTCGCCTTTGTCGCCCACCAGCACTTCGTCCACGCTGGTTGGCAAATTACCATCACGCAGCAGTTTTTTTACCCCAGCAATTGTCAACCCATGTTTATATAATAAATCACGTATAACGATTAATTTTTCAACCGTTTCCGCACGATAATATCTGCGCCCCCCCGCACCTGGTGTTGGACGAATGGCGACCGGGAATTGTTTTTCCCAATATCGCAGGGTATGCGCCGGCACGTCCAGACGTTTCGACACGTCGTTTATTGATGAAAAGTATTCATTCGTATTTTCCATGCCGGCACCCTATGATTATTCCGATACAACTGTTTCTTCGTTTGCTTCTTCGTCGGACGCGCGTTCGATTGAAATGGCGGACACAACCTTTTCATTATCGGCGGTGCGGAATCTGGACTTTCTTCGTGTTCAATTACCGTTGCAGATACAACCTTTTCATTGTCCGCCGTGCGGAACAATGTCACACCTGCGGTTGAACGGCCAGCGATTCGAACATCGGACACAGGTGTACGGATGATTTTGCCGCCGTCGGTAACCATGATAACATCTTGGTCATCAGCGACCGGGAACGAACCAGCAACGGCTGTATTTTTACCGCCCAGTTTAATATTTGTAAATCCGCCACCACCACGGTGCGTCAGACGATATTCATACGAGCTGGTGCGTTTGCCGAATCCATTTTCAGAAATCGTCAGAATAAATTCTTCTGCTGCCGCCATTTGCGCCATTTTGGCATCGTCCAGGACGATTGTTGTTTCTTCTTCGTCGGCGGACGCTTCTTCTTCGATACCGGTGGCGGCACGACGCGCAGCGCGCGATTGCTTGATATAAGCTGCGCGAA
>CALEPD010000095.1 GCA_937910265.1 uncultured Bacteroidales bacterium | reverse complement strand
GTCATGTCCCTGAATTACGTTCGCATAGTTGCCGTTCTTGTCAGGAACCATGATGCTGCATATTGCGCCTCCGTAGTTTGTAATTGCAACTTCGCTACCTGCTTTGTTCTTCAAGATAAATAGCGCTGTCTCTTTGCCGCCGATGTTCTTGACAAAGTCGGCGGCCTTCAATTGTGAAAGGTTTTCAGTACAATTCATATTTCTGGTAGTTAATAGCTATTTCTCCGCAAATAAAATAAAAAAAGAGTTTACCGCAAAACAATTCTTGATAAAATTAACTTATGAAATGGGATATAAAAAGCAGAACAGCTCCAAATATATGGTGCTGTTCTGCCTTTGCGTAATACCAACTGTTTCTATATCTGCTTTTTGAGTGTTGCAAGCAGGTCGGCGACAATGAAACAACTGCCTCCCACAAATATGAAATCATCTTTTTTACTCTCTTTTACGGCTCTGTCCAGTGCTTCAGCCACTGTTGCAAAGCTGTTGCCGATAAGCCCTTGCCCGGCTGCTTTCTCTTTCAGGTCTTCGGCGGGCATTGCGCGTTTTATGCTTGCTTGGGTGAAGTAGTAGACTGCATTCTTGGGCATTAGCTTCAATACGGCTGTAATATCCTTGTCGCAGACCATTCCGAATACTATACGGAGCGTGTCGTATTTCTGCATCGACAATTGCCTGACAATATATTCGATTCCGCCGATGTTGTGTCCTGCATCGCACACAGCACGTGGAGTCTCCATGAATTTTTGCCATCGTCCCATAAGTCCTGTGAGAGAACTTACGTTTGTAAAACCTTTTCTTAAAGAATCTTCGTTGATTCTATAACCGGCTTCAATCAACTTGTTTATGGCTGAAAGTATGGTGTTTGTGTTCTTTTCCTGACATAATCCTCCAAGCTCGCCTGTTATCTCTCCGTAGTTCCTTGTCCGGTATAGGAAACCGTTGTTGCAAGGTTCTGAAGATATAAGAAACTTCTCGTCTTCGGCAAATGCAATAGGGCTTTTTTCAGTTTTGGCTTTTCTCTCGAAAACCTTTCTTGTTTCAGTTGTCGCCTCGCCTATGACAACCGGAACTCCGGGCTTTATGATGCCGGCTTTTTCGGCCGCAATCTCTTCGATAGTGTTGCCAAGGAATTGCGTGTGGTCGTAACTGATGTTTGTTATTATGCTGAGCTCTGGCGTTATTATGTTTGTGCAGTCAAGCCGTCCGCCGAGTCCGGTTTCGATGACGGCAACGTCTACATGCTGCTGGGCAAACCAGTTGAATGCCATTGCTGTAGTCAGTTCGAAGAACGATGGACGCAAGGGCTCAAAGAAACTCCTGTTCTCCTCTACAAAATCAATTACATACTCTTCTGATACGGTTTCGCCGTTTACTCTAATCCTTTCGCGGAAGTCTATGAGGTGTGGCGAAGTGTACAGCCCGACTCTATAGCCGCTTTCTTGCAGAATTGCTGCTATGGTGTGTGAAACGGAGCCTTTGCCGTTGGTTCCGGCAATGTGTATTGTCCGAAATTTTTTATGCGGATATCCCAAATGTCGGTCGAGTGCAATGGTTGTATCAAGCCCCTCTTTGTAAGCAGCACCGCCTACTTGCTGGAAGGGCGGTGCGCTGTTGAAAAGGTAAGTGACTGTCTCTTCGTATGTCATCATTTCCTGTCGTTGTATGTTTTCTTCAATTGTCATTCGAAGAAGTTTCTGAAACGTCGGAAGATTTTCTCCTTTATGCTTTCGCTCGGTCTGAAGTTTTCCGAATTTCTGAAATTTTCTATTTGTCTTTTTTCCTCTTTGTTCAGTGTCTCGGGGATATATACGCTGATATTGACAACTATATCTCCCTTGCCGTATCCGTTGAGTGTGGGAAGTCCTTTGCCACGGAGACGTAACACCTTTCCGGGTTGTGTCCCCGGGTCAATAGTCACTTTGGCCTTGCCGTCGATTGTGGGTATTTCGGCGAATCCTCCGAGTGTTGCTGTCGGAATATCGAGCAGCAGACTGTATACAAGGTCGTTTTCGTCCCTTACAAGTTCGGGGTGCTGCTCCTCCTCGATGAGAATGAGCAGGTCACCGGGAACGCCGTTGCGCTTTCCTGCATTGCCTTTTCCACGCATAGACAACTGCATGCCGTCCTGAACACCTTTGGGGATATTGATGGTGATGATTTCTTCGGACTTGACGATGCCATCGCCATTGCAATCGGGGCATTTGTCCTTAATCAGCTTACCCTCGCCGCCACAACGTGGGCATTCGGACTGTACCTGCATCTGTCCCAAAATGGTGCGGCGCAGTTCGGTAACAACACCGGTTCCTTTACAATGGGAGCAGGTTTCGTAAGCGTTACCCTTAGCGCCTGTTCCGCCACAGCTTTTACAGGAGACATATTTTGCAACTTTGATTTTCTTCTCTGCACCGGAATCAATATCCTCTAACGACAGCTTGACTTTGATACGAAGGTTTGAGCCTTTGGTGACACGGCGACCACCGCTTTGACGATGCATGCCAAAGCCGCCAAAACCGCCACCGAAGTTGCCAAATATATCACCGAACATGGAAAAGATATCGTCCATGTTCATACTTGCGCCACCAAAACCTTGAGAACCGTCAAATGCAGCATGACCCATTTGGTCGTATCTTGCTTTCTTCTCAGGATTACTCAACACGTCGTATGCCTCAGCTGCCTCCTTAAACTTTTCTTCTGCCTCTTTATCACCTGGGTTTTTATCCGGGTGATAAGTCATGGCAAGTTTTCGATAAGCCTTCTTCAACGCTTCGGGTGTGACATTTTTGTCAACCCCAAGAACTTCATAGTAATCTCTTTTTCCCATATTCTAATAAAAATCAAACTGCCACTACAACTTTAGCATAACGCAATACCTTGTCGTTCAAAAAATAACCTTTCTCAACAACATCTATTACTGTACCTTTTTGTTCGTCGCTTGGTGCAGGAATTTGAGTTATAGCCTCATGGAGGTTCTCATCGAATTTCTGTCCAACGACATCCATTTGTTTGACACCCTTCTGCAAAAGGGTATTCATCAACTTATTATAAATCAACTGCTGGCCTTCGCGGGTTGCATCGTCGGAAATGGCAACCAAACTACGCTCCATATCGTCGACAATGGGCAATATGGCTTTGAGAACATCCTTGCCACCGTTGATAATCAGATCGGACTTTTCGACAGCGGTACGTTTACGGTAATTCTCATACTCAGAATATATGCGCAAATATTTATCATTCAGTTCGGCCAGTTTTTCACCTAATTCCTGAATTTTGTCGTCTTTTTCGTCAGTACCCAATGAATGTTCGGAATTCTCGTTCACTTCTTCGGCATTGGCGTCCTGTTTCACTTCTTGGTCAGTATTTTTCAAAACTTCTTCTTTAGACATTTCTTTTTTATTATTCTTAACTTTCATAAATAATAAGTTGTTATATACATTAGGATTCAACATGGGTCATACAAATAACTTTCCACAATGGAAAAACTGACAGAATGTCACCATTTAAACACATCGATTGGAGAAAGCGGACGTCGATCGCCCAACCATTTGAATCCTAACAATATCTTTTTATCTTCGGGTAAGGAATTGGGGGGATATGTCATCATGTCGGGATTTCCAAATGTAACCAATCGGTTTGGTGCTCGATCATGAAAATAGATCCGCATACTGGAACCGACACCCGTATTGACACCCATAAGCGATTTGGCACCCAAATCGTCTTCTTCAAGAATGTAATAAACCATCTGGGCACTGCCCAAGACATCAGCATAGAATGGTTGGCCAGAGGAGAAATAGACAATCGCGTTGCGTCCCTTGATTTGATTATAGCGCTTCACATCGACCATTTCGGCAACCATGGCATTGGAATAGAAATAAGCCAACTTGACTCCGGATGTGTCGTGAACAACTTTCACTGTGTCGGATGTGGCTTGATAGGATTCGTTCCACAACACAGGCGAGCCATAAAGCCAAACGGAAGAATCGGAGGCGTTATAATAGATCGAATCGCTCATTGTCTGGATATCCTTGCGGTAGATCTTCGCCTTATTATAGGCTTGGATGTATTGCAGTTGATTGGTGGAATCGGCAGATGCGAATATCGTATCGGCATGCAAATAGGCTGAGTCAACAGATTCGACATAAATGGCGAGTGCGCTATCGGTGACCATGAAGTTCCTATTGGAATCGGCCGTTGTTTCGCCATACCCACCATAACACAACAAATGATTGATGGTGTCGTGAATAAAAACATTACCGATTGCTACGGCATGTTCGTCTTTCTCACTATAAAACAGTGTATCGCTTTCCATAAAGAGGTTTTGCCGAGTAACTCTTGAGGTCTTGTATGATTCAGCATACTGAGTTGAAGTGTTGTAGTTACCCAACTCGCTGTAAACAGAAACCGAATCGCCAAAAATGGTAGTTGGAGAGACAAAATCGGCCACATTGGTACGCATGCTATATAGCAAGGTATCGGTAAGGAGGGTGTTGTTGCCGTTCTCCAACACCACATCGTCGTATATGGTAAAATGTTCGTTGTTGGAATTATATGTACCATTACAACTTGTCAGAATTCGGGCACCATTGACAGCGCGCCCCCAATTGTGGTATGTGGCGACAGAGGTATTACGGTCGTAGGTAAGATTGTCGGTGTAGAGGGTGGTGTTACCGTCGATCAAGACGACTGTATCGCCCCAGACCTCAACAATTCGTTTGGTACCATCGTAATATAGGTAGTCGCCGTATATGGTAGTTGTATCGGTAAGAAAGATTTGCACATTATCAAAGGCTGACAAATCATTCACTTCGGTGTCGAGAAGCGCAGAGTCGGCAACAAGGGTCATTCCCTCGTGTTGGGCTGTGACATGGTTATACAAAATCCATACAGCAGCATTGCCTGGATCACGCGAGCCCATTCCCGACTGGTACTGAATCAACTTCTGTGCGCTCAATTGAACGGACAGGACCAGGAACATCACCGATATTGTTAGAATTTTCAAAGACTTATACATTATATACAACAAAGTAATAATGTACAAATATACGAAAAAAAGAGGATTTCCGCAGAAATCCTCTTTATATTATTATAAGACCAAACGAGATTATCTTGACTCGTGGGATCTGGTTCCGAGATGATCCATAGCACAGCGGAATCCAATCCATGAGGTGGAACGATCCTGGTCGTAGTAACGACGGGTGCTTGCCTGCATCCAATATGCACGGTCTTTCCAAGAACCGCCCTTGATAACTCTGACTTTATTGTTGACCAATGATACAACATCGGAGCTCTTAACATCGCGACGGTACATCATGTTGGTTACAGAGTCTTGGTTGGAAAGGTTGGCTGTTCCTGCGCTTTCATCGTAGTATTCATCTTCCTCGCTATCTTCGCTTACCCAAGTATCCAAAGCTGAGTTGGATTGATAATCGTAGATGTTTGAGGTATAATCACCGTCGAGGTAGTTGATGTTGTCAGCCTGACGATAATTGCGGCGTACCATGCTTTCGTCAACATCGCGGTAAACGATACCACCAGTAACTTCATCGATTTCGATTTCTTCGTCAACGATGTTGGGGGTGCGGTACAAGTTACCACGGAATGGGTTCATATCTTCACCTCCGATGGGGTTAGGATCCTTACGATAGACGTCCATACACCATTCGCTGACGTTACCAGCCATGTGATACAAGC
>CALEPD010000094.1 GCA_937910265.1 uncultured Bacteroidales bacterium | reverse complement strand
TTCGAGGGCAGCCTCAAAGAATACAAGTCGCAGCAGGCCTCGGCAAACAACAACGAACAGGAATAACTCCCCTTTTACAATAATCAGGACCCATTCTGTCGCACGATGCAATGGGTCCTCTTTTTAATAACACCCATGCACACTGCAACCCCACCCCCCGTCATAACCTCGGCAATGGTCAAGCAATTGGCCAGTCAGGCTGGTTTCGATGCCTGTGGGTTGGCAGCCGTCGAGCCGCTCGATGAGTCGTATTTCGGCCTCAGGCAATGGATTGCCGAAGGACGCCATGCCGATATGGAGTTCATGGAGCAGCATGTGGCCATGCGCCACAATCCAGCACTGTTGGTCGAGGGAGCACGCACTGTCATCTCGCTGTTGCTGGCCTACAAACCATCGTCGTGGCAGACCGCCGTGCCACGCCTGTCGTGCTATGCCTACGGCGAGGACTATCACCTGTTGGTCAAACGCAAACTCTATGAGTTGATGGCTCTATTGCGTCACCACTTTCCCGCTTTCGATGCCAAACCTTGTGTCGATACTGTTCCCATCAGCGACAAACTCTGGGCAGTTAAGGCTGGCTTGGGTTGGATAGGCAAAAACACCCTGTTGGTCAATCCCCGACTGGGTAGCTTTTGTTATATCGGCGAGTTGGTTACCTGTAGTGCGGCCGATTCCTACGACACACCCATCCAATCGCAGTGTGGCAACTGCACCCGATGCCTCGATGCCTGCCCCAATCAGGCCATCTCGCCCATGCAAAGCGACAGGTGTATTTCGTACAATACTATCGAAAACCGCCACGGCCAGCTGCCGTCCAACATCTCCATGCGCGGCTACGCTTTCGGTTGCGACTGCTGTCAGCAGGTATGCCCATTCAATATCCATGCTCCCGTTTCCCATAATATCGATGCCGACCGTATGTCATTGCTCAACAACCTTCCGCAGTGCGACAAGGCAGCTTTCAACAAATTCAAAAAAACAAGTGCACTCTCGCGCATCACTTTCGACCAATGGCAACGCAATTGCAATATGTGCCGTGCCGACAACGACCATCGATGTCATGAATAGTGTGAGATCTTTCGACAACCAGGCCGCTGTTTGCTGTGCCGTTGGTTTTAGTAATCATATGCTTTATAATCAGTTGAGAGAACGTATTATGGGGTTCTATAAGGTGGGTTCTGTAAATTCCGTAATTTGAAAAAAGTAGCAGAGGCCTGAATGAATACACTTGTTTCATCGTAGTTGCCTCTATTTCGGCTTCTTTCCGAAAGTCAGTCGGTTATAATGCATTACATGATTCTCCGTTTGCCTTACTTCGTGCGATGTCCTGTGGAACGTTTCTATTGAAAGCCATTGGCTTTCTTCACACCTTCGGCACGGAAATCTACTCGAAATAGAACAAAATGGCACGAAAGCAATTTACAGAACCCACCATAATTGGTTTTTCCCTGAACGAAAGCAACTTCGACTTATTCAAAATTTTATAGCACGCAAAAGTTTCTATTGTTACCATAACTGTTTTGAAAACGAGTGATTTATGAATCTCCGCTACAGTGTCTCCATGACTGCCCGATTGTACTCATGTCAAAACAGTGGAACATATCGTGATAATAGTATCGGTTGCATTTTTTTTATATTAAAAAATATTATTATCTTTGCACAATTAAAACCCAATATGTTGGATTTTGCCTCCAAAGGGTAAAAGCCAATCTCATCTCAATAAGGTACTGATGAAAGTTGTACGCAAATGTATTATGACTATGCTGATGCTTATTCCCTGTATGCTCTGGGGACAAGGCATTCATACACATGGCACAGACTTTTGGGTTGCCTTTTTCCCTGTTCCCTACGATACCGATGTCTGGGGGCTGGGACACGACGATTTAAGCATCTTCATTACCGGCGAGGACTCGTGTAGCGGCATGATTACCAATCCTATTACTGGGTGGCATCACAGTTTCCAGGTGGCTCCCGATTCATTATCGGTAATTCAGGTTCCAGTCAATACCTTTCTTCCTACACAGTTGGGCACGCCATTGCCCAAGTCGCTCCACATCGTAAGCGACGACACCATTGCCGTGTGGTCGGGAATTACATACGAAGCCGCTAACCACACCGCCAATTTCGGCCTCACCAACATACTTCCCACCGAGGTTTTGGGGTGCAACTATGTAATCCAAACGGCTTCAGCCTCCTATTCACCATACGAGATGCATCAAGGCTATGGCAATTTTGCCCTTTCGTTTGCTATTGTGGCCATCATGGATAGTACCCATGTGCATGTCTATCCCCGTTGCAGCACACAAAGCGGCTACCACTATGGCGACACCATCGATCTGTGGCTCGACAGCGGCGAGGTGTATCTCGAGTACTCTGTTTTGCCAACCGAGAGCCTGTCGGTAGTCGATCTCAATGGTTCGCCGGTGGTTGGTGTCAACAACAAGCCGTTTGCTTTGTTTGTCGGTGCCCCCGAAATTTTTATGCCAAAGGAAATAGCCAATTTAGATGTAATCTACGAACAGTCGTATCCCATCGAATATTGGGGTAATCGCTACCTGGCTATGGCCTTCCCTTTGGTCGACTCCAACCATACAGTCGTTCGCAATCAGATTATTATCACCGCCCAAGAGAACAACACAATGGTGTTTCGCGATGGCATGATGGTTGCACAGCTGAATGCCGGCTTCTCCTACAACGACACCATCCGTATGCAGGATGGCGGCGTGTTGTACAGTTCGAACAAAAACATTGGAGTGGCGCAGTTTATGTTTTCATGTGCGCGACCCATTGAAGGAGAATCGTCGCATGGCAATCCGGCTATGGTGTTGCTTCCTCCAGTCGAGCAGATGTCGTCGCACATGCATTTTGCCACACCGTGGTCCTCGTATAGCGATCAGCGCTTCTTTCATCTACAGGTTTTCACACCCACCGAGAACGTGGAGTATATGATGCTCAACGACAGCAGTATTTCCCATCATTTCATGCCGGTGCGCAGCAATCCGGCCTATTCATGTGCACGTTTCCAAATTACTGAAGGCGTGTACAACCTCTATGCCACCAACAATGGCGTGTTCGATGCGCGACTCTCAGGTTCGCGCACATCCTCTGGCTATATCGCGCTGTTGTCGCACCAACGCATCATCGATTCCTACCTTTATGTCGACAGTCGGCCTGTCGAGCAGATACCCCACGACTCACTGTTCTGCATCCACGACACCGTCGAATTCATGGTCGAAACTACTCGTTTTCCCGACCACATTTATTGGCATTTTGGCGACAACTCGGCAGTCGATTCGGGTTTCTATGTGCAGCATCTGTTTCAGCAGCCCGGCACTTATCG
>CALEPD010000093.1 GCA_937910265.1 uncultured Bacteroidales bacterium | reverse complement strand
TTATGTACATTTGCAAGTCCAATTTAGAACTGTCCTAAAAAGGGGATGTTTACAGTTTACAAGTTATACGGCCGATACCGAAAACGACATGGACAATAAAGTAGGTACGCCATACTAAAATCCTTAGCATAAAAATAAAGGATGCTGATTTCAGCATCCTTTATGACAAATATTTCTGATTATTATCTTCTGCGGTTGTTTCCACCTGAACTACGGCGCTCTCCATGGGGATGACGGTCGCCACCTTCTCGGCGGCGTTCACCACCTTCGCGGTGGGCAGGTTTTTCCTCTTGATAACCTTCTGGTTTAGGAAGCAGGGCTTTGTGGCTGAGTTTTAGTTTTCCATTCTTCTCATCTATGGCGATAATCTTCACTTGGATGATTTCTCCGGGGGTGAGAATGCCTTCAAGGGTATCGGTACGTTTCCAGTCGTACTCGCTGATGTGCATCAAGCCCTCTTTGCCCGGCAGAAATTCGAGGAAAGCTCCGAATTCAACAATGCTGACAACTTTTGCATCATATATTTGGCCAACTTCGGGTACTGTGCAAATGTCGCGGATCCATTTAGCGGCAGCGTCGATGCTGTCTTTGTCTGCCGATGCAATGTCAACAATGCCCTTGTCGCCGGATTCTTCGATATTGATGACGGTATTGGTCTCTTTCTGGATCTTTTGGATCACTTCACCGCCTTTACCGATAACGGCACCGATGAAATCTTTGGGAATCTCAAGTTGGAGTATTCTGGGAACGAACGGTTTGTAGTCCTCTCTCGGGGCGGGAATGGTGCTTTCGATGTGGTCGATAAGATGCAGGCGTCCTTGTCTGGCTTGCTCTAATGCTTTTGCGAGAACCTCGTAGCTCAAGCCGTCAACTTTGATGTCCATTTGGCATGCGGTGATACCGTCTCGGGTTCCGGTTACTTTGAAGTCCATGTCTCCCAGGTGGTCTTCGTCACCCAGGATGTCTGACAACACTGCCCATTTGTCACCTTTCGAGATGAGTCCCATAGCGATGCCGGCAACCGGTTTGCGTATTTTCACACCTGCGTCCATCAAAGCGAGGCATCCGGCACATACGGTGGCCATTGAGGAAGAACCATTGCTTTCGAGGATGTCCGATACCACGCGGATGGTGTAGGGACATTCTGCCTCGCTGGGGAGAATCTCTTTGAGCGCACGCCATGCAAGGTGTCCGTGACCAACTTCGCGGCGGCTCAAACCACGGTTGCCTTTTACTTCACCGGTGGCAAATCCCGGGAAGTTGTAGTGAAGGAGGAATCTGCGGGTTCCCTCTACAACAGCACCGTCAATTACCTGTTCGTCGAGCTTGGTGCCAAGGGTGACGGTAGAGAGTGATTGGGTTTCTCCGCGGGTGAATATTGCGCTTCCGTGTACTGAGGGCAAGTAGTTGACCTCACTCCATAGGGGACGAATCTCGTCAAGTTGACGGCCGTCCAGACGTGTGCGTTCATTCAGAACCATGTCACGCATTGCCTCGCGCTCAGTGTCGTGGTAGTAGCGGTCAATCATGAATTTAATATCGTCGGTAAGGGTCTCCTCGGTATAATTGGCTTCGATGAATTCCTGTTTGATGGCGGCAAAGCCCTCTTCTCTCTGATGTTTGTTGGCAATGCCTTGTTTCGAGAAGTCGTAGCATTTTTGGTATACTGCATTGTGCAGGCGTTGACGGAGTTCTTCGTCGTTTACTTCGTGACAGTATTCACATTTCTCGGTTTTACCGGCCTCGATTGTGAGTTCGGCAAGGGCACGGCATTGTATGCGGATGGCCTCATGTGCGGCTTTAAGTGCTCCGAGCATGATGTCTTCGCTAACCTCTGTCATCTCTCCTTCAACCATCATGATGTTGTCCTCGGTGGCGGCCACAATGAGGTCGAGTTCTGCACGGTCGATATCCTGCATCGGAGTGTTGATGACGTATTGTCCGTCGAGGTATGATACACGAACCTCTGACACTGGTCCGTTAAAAGGTATATCCGATACAGCAAGAGCTGATGCAGCGGCCAAAGCGGCCAATTGGTCGGGCATGGTGTATTTATCTCCCGAAATCAATGATATCTGAACTTGTACTTCTGCGTGAAAGTTGTCGGGGAACAGCGGACGGAGAGCGCGGTCAACCAATCGTGCAACGAGAATCTCGTGTTCGGAAGGTCTTGCCTCACGTTTGAAAAAACCTCCGGGGAAACGTCCCATGGCGGCATATTTTTCTTGGTAGTCAACAGTTAAAGGCATAAAATCGACATATTCTCCTGCTTCTTTCTTGGAGCATACTGTTGCCAGTAACATGGTGTCGTTCATGCGTACAACGGCGCTGCCGTCGGCTTGTTTGGCAAGTTTGCCAGTTTCGATTTCAATCATGCGGCCATCGCCGAGATCGAAACGCTTGGTGATAATTTTTTCGTTCATGTTTTACTTTTTTACTTCTTTTTCTCATCTAACTGCATGCACCGTGCAGGCAGTCGTTTTTGTTATAAAAAAAGGACCCGCGGATGACCGCAGGTCCCAACCATAACCAAATAAATATGAAAAACTATTTTCTCAAATTTAATTTCTTGATGATGGCACGATAACGCTCGATATCATTTGCTTTCAAGTAATCGAGCATTCTGCGACGTTTTCCTACCAAACCTACGAGTGAACGTTCAGAAACTTGGTCTTTCTTGTTCTGTTTCATCAGCTCGGTGAGGTGTTGAATACGATAGGTAAAAAGAGCGATCTGTGATTCTGCTGAACCGGAATCCTGAGCGTTCTTGCCATACTGTGCGTAAATCTCTTCTTTCTTTTCTTTAGTTAAATACATACGATTATTTTCTTTTTTGTTATTTTCAAAATCGGCTGCAAAATTACGAATATTTTCCGTAATGGGCAAAAAATATTGTAGAAAATGCATTATTTAACATTTGTTAAGAAAGTTCGGCTATTTCGAAGACCTCTTTTTCGAGCGATAGACGGGGGTCGAACCCGCGACCTGCGGCTTGGGAAGCCGCCGCTCTGCCAACTGAGCTACTATCGCAAATTGCTGAAATAACTTATCTTTTTGTGCTTTATTGTGTCCCCAAATGCCTTTTATTAAAAAAAACTTGTACTTTTGTAAAACATTTTAAAAAAGTAACTTTTTTTAATAATCTAATATTTAAGTATATAAGTAATGGTAAAATCAAAGTTGAAAGATGAGATAGTTTCTTATCTGATGATTATCGTTGGTAGCGCTTTGTTCGCTATAGGCGACGTGATGTTTGTAAACCCTTATTTGCTGGCTCCGGGCGGTACGTATGGTCTTTCGAACGTTTTTAATACAGTTTGGCCGTGGAAAATTTCACTCTATGCTATCTGTATGGATATTCCGTTGTTGCTCATTGGTACATGGATTCTCGGTGCGAAGTTTGGCATTAAGACTATTGTCTCTACCATCTTAATATTCGCCTTCACTTTCCTTGTTGAGACTTTCTGGGGTTACAACCCAGTTATCCACGATGGTGAAATTGTTGCTGAGAGAGTCGGAGCCTTATCAATGGTTCCTGTACCTCATGATGGAGGATTCTTCGTTCCCGACTATTTCCTCAATACCGTTGTTGCAGGTTTGATTTATGGTGTGGCAATTGGTTTGATATTCCGTTCGGGTGCAACTTCCGGTGGTAGCGATATCATTTCTATGTGTATCCACAAATACACAAAGATTTCATTGGGTACATTGGTTATGATTGTCGATAGTATCATTGCCCTCTCTACGTTGATTGCGTTCAAGGATATCCGTCTTCCTATATATTCAGTCGTCCTCATTTTCATCGAAGGTAAGGTCATCGACTTGGTGGTCGACGGTATGAAAAGTTACAAGACTGTATATATCGTCACCGAGAAAATTGATGAAATACGTTCGTTTATCCTTAATGACCTCAACCGTGGTGGCACTTGCATTACCGGAACGGGCCTTTATAAAGGTACCGAACGCAAAATGATTTATGTAACCTTGGTGCGTGCCGATTTCGTCAAACTTAGATCAAGCTTGCGCAAACTCGACCCAGATGCTTTTGTGAATGTCATCAACAGTTCCGAAATCATGGGCCAAGGCTTTAAGGAATTACCTACCGAATAAGATTTCTATAGATAAGCCGACTATCTTATGAGAGTTTTGCAGATATGCAATAAACCCCCTTATCCTCCAGTCGACGGCGGTACCCTTGCCATGAACTGTATCACGCAGGGACTTCTGTCGGCTGGATGTGAGGTTATGGTGTTTAGTGCATGTAGCGACAAACATCCGGTAATGGAGCATCAAATGACCGAGGCTTATGTTGCCGACACTCATTTTGATTCGTGCTATATTGATTTGAGTGTGCGTCCACTCGATGCTTTGATTGCATTGATGTGTGGAGAGTCATACCATGTCAAACGGTTTGACAGTGACGATTTTCGGACGAAGTTGATATCGATTCTCAAGGAGAACACGTTTGATTTGATTCATGTCGAGAGTATCTTTCTGACACCGTATATGCCGACCATCCGTAAATATAGCTCCGCCAAAGTAGTATTGAGGGCACATAATGTCGAGCATCAGATTTGGCGCAGGGTGGCTGAGTCAACCCGCAATATATTCAAGAAAATGTATCTGCGCCATCTCTCGCTGACGTTGAGGGCATACGAGTGTGAACACATAAATGATTATGACGCTGTTGCATGCATTACAGATGCCGATGCAAGAATGTTCAAGTCGTTAGGTTGTCGTAAGCCCATTATCGACCTTCCGTTCGGTATTATTCCCGATGTGGTGGACAATATCAGCGTTGAGGAGAATTCGTTGTTTCATTTGGGATCAATGGATTGGATGCCTAACGTGGAAGGTATTGAGTGGTTTATCGAGAAGGTGTGGCCCAAAGTCCACAAAGAGCTGCCGCAAGTCCATTTTTATCTTGCCGGACGCAAAATGCCGGGCCATTTGATGAACATGGATGTCGAAGGAGTTACTGTGGTTGGCGAAGTTCCTGATGCCATGTATTTTATCGGATCCAAGAAAATAAATGTGGTTCCGTTGCTTAGCGGAAGCGGCATCAGGGTGAAAATCATCGAGGCCATGTCTGTGGGTAAAGTCGTCATTACAACATCGGTTGGCGCCGAAGGTATTGGTTATACCGATGGTGAGAATATTCTCATAGCCAATACTCCCGAAGAATTTGTTTTCCAAATACGTCGCTGTGTGGAGGATAGTGAGTTTTGTCAAACTATAGGAAACAATGCCGCACGGTTGATCGCCGATAAGTATAACCCCGATACCTTAACTGAACGGCTTGTCGAGTTGTACCAATCACTATTATAATCGATTGGTAATAATCAATTATGGTAGGCTCTAAAAATTCAACATTTTGTTCGTAGGCGTTCGACGGAGAGCC